>NZ_JBHIRY010000014.1:0-136023 GCF_042138635.1 Paenibacillus medicaginis
CGGCCCTGCAAGGGCCGTACCCCGACTGGGACGAAGGAAGCTCCCTCTCGGGAGCTTTTTTACGTCCGGGGATGAGAACCCAAAGGGTTCGTCGGAGCATAAGCTTCGGGAGGAATACTCCGCAGTCGGCCCTGCAAGGGCCGTACCCCGACTGGGACGAAGGAAGCTCCCTCTCGGGAGCTTTTTTACGTCCGGGGATGAGACCCCCAGGGTTCGTCGGAGCATCTCCAATCCAAAAAGGCACGGCTCTACTGTTTCAAGCAGAGCCGTGCCTTTTTATTTTCTCCAGTAATCCGAATTATGTTGTTTTCCTCTACACCTTGAATTTTCCGATCACTTCCTGAAGCTCTTGCGCCATCTTGCTGAGGGCTTCTGCGGACGCTGCGACCTCCAGGTCAAGCTAACCATATCAATCCCTTTTTGCATAACTTCAGTTCCTTCGTTCATGGATTGAACTGCTTTTTCAGCTTCGGATTGGACCTCTTGAATCAGGCCGCGGTTAGGCCAGCCTAATTTGCCCAAAAGCCGGATGTTTGGTTAATATGGAGTTGAAATACATATTGAGAGGAGTGCATATCGGTGAAATTCAGAAAGTTAGGAAGAACCGGGCTGGAAGTATCGGTCGTTGGTGTAGGAACCTGGCAGTTCGGGGGAGAATGGGGCCTGAATTATACCCAGGCTGAAGCAGATGCGATTCTGGATAAGGCGGCTGAGCTCAATATTAATCTGATCGACACGGCGGAATGTTATGGAGATCATCTGTCGGAATCATTTATCGGGGATTATCTCAGCAGACGCAAACGGGAAGACTGGATTGTGGCGACCAAGTTCGGACACCAATTTCACGATCTGTTCAACCGGACAGATGCCTTTAAGCCGGAGGAGGTACTATCTCAACTGGATGCATCGCTGAAAGCGCTCCGTACGGATTATGTGGATCTGTATCAGTTTCACTCAGGCCCTGACCAGGTTTTCGATCATGATGACTTGTGGACACTGCTGGATAAGCAGGTTCAGGCCGGGAAAATCAGACATCTGGGCATTTCCATAGGAAGCAATGACAATCTCCATCAGACAGCGCAGGCGACCAAGGTCCATGCGGATGTGATTCAGGTGGTGTATAACCGGTTGGACCGGGTTCCGGAGCAGAGGGTTTTTCCTTCTTGTCAGGAGCAGAATCTCGGTGTGCTGGCACGTGTGCCGCTCGCCAGTGGGTACTTGAGCGGGAAATATAAGCCAGGCGCTGAGTTTCAGCAAAATGACGTGCGGAACAATCATGATGCGGAGCAGCGTAATGAAAAACTGAGACTGGTGGAGGAAATCCGGCAGAACGAGGTGCCGGAAGGTGTGCCGATGGCCGAGTGGGCCTTGGCCTGGTGTCTGCAGCATCCTGCTGTTACGAGCGTTATCCCGGGATGCAAAACCCCCGAGCAGGTAGAATCGAATGCGCGTGCAGCTGACCTGGAGCTGTCGGTTGAAAAAGCTTGACAATGCGATACTGTCTAATGTAATTTTATAAAAAATTATGAAGAAAATATATCCAAAGGTGTTGAACGGGACCATATGCTCCGATTCGGCTGCTGACAGAGAAGAAACCCTTGGCTGTAAGGTTTCGCGGCACGGTCGTACGCATCCCTCCCCGCTAGCTGCTCATTTGCCGGGTCGTTCCGTTATCGACATGAGAAGAGAAGCGCATGTTTGATGTGAATTTTGAAACCTGCGCTAAATAAGGGTGGTATCACGACGCATTCGTCCCTTGACGAATGCGTCTTTTTGCGTTTGGGCTGGGTGCGGGGTTCCCCTGTAACTCAAGCATACAAAAAGATGCCCATGGCTAACGGATATCATTCCGTTCTATGCCTTGAGCGAAACGAAAGGAATGGGTATACAGATGAGACAGACTCAGATTGCTGTTCCAACATGGAGAGAAGCCTCTGCTGATGCTGAATCAGGGGGCCATCGTTATCTGCTGCGGAGCGGTATGATCCGGCAGCTGGCGGCGGGGGTGTACACCTATCTGCCGTTGGGTTTTCGCGTATTGTCAAAAATATCTGCCGTTATCCGTCAAGAGCTCAATCATGCAGGCGTACAGGAGATGCTGATGCCTGCGCTGCAGCCAGCGGAGCTCTTGAAGACTTCTGGAAGAGATGAGGTTTACGGTCATGAACTATTCCGGCTTAAAGACAGGCACCATCGCGAATTTGCGCTCGGGCCAACTCATGAGGAGGTCATCACTTCGCTGGTCAAGCAGGAAATTTCATCATACAGGCAGCTGCCGGTGGCATTTTTTCAAATTCAAACGAAATTCCGTGACGAGCCTCGTCCACGGTCAGGGCTGCTGCGCGGGCGGGAATTTCTGATGATGGATGCATACTCTTTTCACAACGATTATGAGAGCCTTGATTCCTTCTACGAAGTGATGCATGCAGCCTATGAGCGCATTCTCAGCCGCTGCGGTCTGGAATACCGGGGAGTGGAGGCGGATGCCGGGGCCATAGGCGGAGAGGGCGGTTCCCATGAATTTATGGCCTTCTCGGACATCGGTGAGGATACGATTGCTGTTTGTGGCAGCTGCGGATACGCGGCCAATCTGGAGAAGGCGGAGGTACGCTTACGCTTGGCTCAAAACGGGAGTGAACCTGCCGGGATTAATTCCGGGACTAATATAGAAAATGCTGTGCCGGAGAGATTCCACACGCCGGGTTTGCGCACGATTGAAGAGCTTTCGGCAGCCTGCGGGGAGCCGGCTTCTTCATTTATAAAAACCATTCTGTTTAACGCAGATGGAGCAGCGATTGCCGTGTTGGTCAGAGGAGACCGTGAGGTCAACGAGATTAAGGTAAAACATGCCTTGGGGGCACAGGAGCTTCGATTGGCCGATGGTGGAGAGATCGTGGATTGGACCGGAGCATCTTCCGGTTTTTCAGGGCCGGTCGGCCTCACGCTGCCGCTTCTTGTAGACCGGGAAGTAGCGCTTATGAGGCGGGGTATCGTCGGAGCAAACGAGACGGATTACCACCTGCGCGGTGTTCGGCCGGGGAAAGACTTCAGCCTGGAGCGGACGGGCGATTTCCGCAATGCGGCTGAAGGTGATGCATGTCCCCGTTGTCACGGTGTATTGTCAATGCAGCACGGGATAGAGGTAGGCCATATTTTCAAGCTGGGGGAGAAATATACTTCTCCTTTTAACGCTCAAGTGCTGCGGGCAGACGGACAAAGCCTGACTCCTGTTGCAGGCTGCTACGGTATCGGTGTGTCGAGGCTCATGGCTGCGGTGGCAGAACAGTGTCATGACGAACACGGTCTCAACTGGCCTGAGGAAGTTGCCCCTTTCCGGGTTCATCTTATCCCTGTGTCTGCAAAAGATGAGCTGCAGATGCAGATGGCGGAAAAGCTGTATCAGGTTTTAATTGGATTAGGTATGGAGGTGCTGCTGGATGACCGCGAAGAACGTCCGGGGGTCAAGTTCAATGATGCTGATTTGATTGGGATTCCTTGGAGAATTATTGTGGGCAAAAAGGCTGGCGAGGGTTATGTTGAAGTGAAACGGCGGGGGATGCAGGAGACGGAGACGGTGTCGTTAGAAGAAGCAGTAAGGCGGGTTACTGAAAGAGAATAGGAACATTAGAGAGAGATAGAAAATATGAGGTGAATGGGAAGGTTGTCGGTAAGAGTTACGAACCTGGGATGGATTCGGATTAGCCGGGACTAACCGGGATTGACCAAGGCTGGTCAGGAAAACGCGATTAACCAGGATGGAGTGTAGCTGCCTTTAAAACTGTTTATATTGGAGTAACGAGAATGCGGACCGTAGAGACGCTATGTGTGGGACTTTGCTGGATTGGAGGCAGTTGGCGGACTGTAGAGCCCTTATTTCACTAAAAACGCCCTGTGACAGAGGGAAATTGCTTGAATAAAGGCATCTGAGTCCGCTAATAAGAGGAATTGCCCGGCTTTTTGAACAATAAGAGCCTCTGGGTCCGGTGCATTCAGTCGGGATACGGCCCTAACGGGCCGACTGCGAAGTAGCGCTCCCGAAGCGTATGCTCCGACGAACCCAATGGGGTTCTCATCCCCGGACGCAAAAAAACTCCCTAGATGGGAGTTTTCTATGTGCGACGGGCAGTCGTACTTTTAGCAACTAATTGCTATAAACAATCCGTTAATAGCGGCGACTACGTTACCGTAGGTAAAAACGAGTCGAGAGCTTGGAAGGATGTTTTCCAGAGGGTGAAAGTCCCTCCTCAAGCGCTCTGGTGCGACTTGAGAAGCCTAATCTAGGGCGGCATCGTGAGGTGACCGTTTGAAGGAGATGCGGATAATCGAGAGACCCGTAGGCGGATGAGCAGACCCAAATGCGAAAGCGTGAAGCACGCAGCGGCAGGACAAGTCGGCGACTGTGCGTAGATAACGGGAAGCCTAGGAAAAAAAAAAATCGTCGTCCAATGGGCCAGACGGAGGGCGGTGGCTTGTCAGGTGAAGGTGCTGGGTATGTTCAGAAGGAAGGTACGATGACCCCGTGAGGTTCTCTGCTTACCTGTGAAGGATGGCCTGCATATAAGGCTTCGCCGAAGTTGCAGACATGGCAGAGAACTCAGACGTTCTCATAGTACGGGAGTAGGCAGATGACCAAACATCTGCTGAACGGAAGGGGAGCGACCTCGTGGACGAACACTTGAATGTGGTGCCGGACAACCGTCACGATACTGCGGTAAGAACGAACGGAGTGGGCACGATGAAAGGTGGGAGATAGACTTGAATCAAGCATTAAAGCTAAAATGGCACAGCATCTATGGGCAGATTCTGTTTGAGCGAAAACTACATGAAGCATGGTTACAGGTCAAAGAAAATAAAGGTGCGGGCGGAATTGACGGTGAAACCTTGGAGAGCTACGAGAAGAAACTGGACGAAAACCTAAGCGGACTCTTACAGAAACTTCGAGACAAAGCTTATGTTCCATCCCCCGTACGCAGACGATATATCCCCAAGAAAAATGGGAAGATGCGTCCGCTCGGGATACCGAACATTGAAGACCGGATCGTGCAGCAAGCCATTGTAAACGTGTTGCAGCCAAAGTGTGAGGAAAGCATCTTTCATCGCTGGTCATGCGGGTATCGCCCCAACTACGGAGCGAAACGCGTCGCCCAGATTATCCTGTGGAACATAGAGACAGACCATAATTTTATCTATGACTGTGATATACGCAGTTTCTTTGATAATATTCCCCACAAGAAACTGATGGGGATACTGACGAAATATATCGCAGATGGAACGGTGCTGGATATGATCTGGAAGTGGCTCAAAGCAGGATACATGGAAGAAGGAAAGTACCACGAAGTGGATGCCGGAACCCCGCAAGGGGGCGTCATTTCACCACTTCTAGCCAATTTGTACCTGAACGAACTGGATTGGAAACTGGAAGAGCAAGGTATCCGATTCGTGCGATACGCAGATGACTTTTTACTATTCGCGAAGACAGAAGAGGATATCCGAAAAGCTGCGGAAGTCACTATCGAAACGTTAGAAGCACTGGGATTAGAAGTCGCAGTGGAGAAGACCCAAACGGTTAACTTCAAAAACGACGACTTCGACTTTCTGGGGTTCACGTTCCAGCACTGGCGGGAACGCAAGAAAGATGGGAAACCGTACTTCATTGCTAAACCCAAAGAGGCCACGTGGAAAGACTTCAAGCAAAAGGTCAAAGCCAAAACGCGAAAGACTTTAACGCTGAACAAGAAAGCATGGCTGGAACGCGTAAATCCGATTATTCGAGGGAAGGTAAACTACTACTTAAACCTATACAAAGCAGTAGAGGAAAACAAACGATACGGACAGGAGAGCCGTTGTTTTTATAACGCCTGCAAAAACCAGCTCTACGACATGGATGGATATGTAAGACAACGACTGCGAGTCGCGATGATCCACGACCATCCAAGCCAAAGAAAAGGACATGCAATGAAAACGAAGTGGAACAACGAGTTCTTCGCTCGAATCGGACTTATTCCGGCGTTTTGGCTGTATTACAACGAACAATATGGGTACACGCTCGACGACTATATCGATTACATGAAGAACAGACAGAAAACAAAACAGGCCCGAAAAGAGCAAAAAACAAAAGAACGCGGACAAGCGTACTATACTCCTGAACGCGTTCGAAAGATGCAATATGCACAGCGTTTGGCGACATACTGATACAAGTTGAATCACGTTGGTGAGCCGTATGCCTTAATAGGGCACGTGCGGTTCGATAAGGGGGAAGCCATGAGAGTGGTTTCCCTACTTTATTTACGTCCCAGTCGGGGTACGGCCCTTGCAGGGCCGACTGCGAAGTAGTGCTCCCGAAGCGTATGCTCCGACGAACCCAATGGGTTCTCATCCCCGGACGCAAAAAAAACTCCCCGGAGGGGGGAGCCTTGTATACGTCCCAGTCGGGGTACGGCCCTTGCAGGGCCGACTGCGAAGTAGTGCTTCCGAAGCTTATGCTCCGACGAACCCCAATGGGGTTCTCATCCCCGGACGCAAAAAAAACTCCCCGGAGGGGAGTTTTTCATTTACGTCCCAGGAGGGATTCGAACCCCCGACCGACGGCTTAGAAGGCCGTTGCTCTATCCAGCTGAGCTACTGGGACTTAAAAGGTTATGTAGGACAGCGCATTAATGAGTATAGCATAATTTGTGGTGGTATGGGAAGTGTTTTTTTATGTGTTATTTCAGTCATAGTATGTATATGCTTGATTTTACAAAAAAGCCCCTAAACAGGCTTGCAAGCCGCTGCTTTGGGGCATTATGCTTTTTTACCCTACATTCCCGCCCGGACCGTGGGGTCCATCTTTCATGAATCGCAGCGGGTTGCGCCGAATGAGAATCACCAGCCGAAGCATGCCACAGCAGCATGGCAGCTTCATTTCCCGAACTCCGCCGCCAGCTCGCTATCCATCTTGCCGTGAGACAGCAGCTCGCGTGTGAATCGTCCCCGCTTTTCCGGCAGATCTTTCCCGTCATTATCGCTAAATACGACATCTGTCACTTCCTCAAAAGCGGAATGAAGATTGTTGTCGTACCAGTCGAGTTCCAGATCCGCGTCATTGCGGAGCATACGCAGCATTTTATACCCATCTCCCCCATCAGACGGAGCAAGATATACAAGCAGACCCGTATCCTCCACACTTGCCGAATTCACTTCGATTTCTGCGCAGCGCACACCGTCGATGTCTGTAAATCTCCGTATTTTTGCATCTTTAATCGTATACATAAGCACCCTCCGTGTCAGCCGCCAGCCGTTTTATGTTTGTAGTTTTCGGTAAGGACAGACATTTTATGCCTTCACCCGGCATATGTTTGTTTATGCTTTTACGGCCGGGAGAACGAACTCCCAGCAGTGCAAAACCGAGAGCAGCAAGACAAAGAAGGGATGAACCTACATGTGCGGAATTACTGGATTTATACAGTGGAATAAGGATTTAACAGTACAATCGGAACTGCTGTCCGGCATGACGCGTACACTGTCCCATCGCGGGCCGGATGCAGCCGGAACTTGGATATCCAATCCGTGCGCCTTCGGACACCGGCGTCTCAGTGTCATGGACCCCGAGAACGGTGCGCAGCCCATGATTCGCCATCGGGATGACTATACGTACGCACTGGTATATAACGGGGAACTGTACAACGCTCCCGAGCTTAAAATAGAACTCCAGCAGCGTGGACATGTCTTTTTAACAAAATGCGACACAGAAGTGCTGCTTGCTTCCTACATCGAATGGGGGCCGGATTGCGTAGACCGGTTAAACGGTATTTTTGCTTTTGCGGTCTGGGATGAACGAAGACAGCAAGTTTTCATGGCAAGAGACCGGTTAGGAGTCAAGCCGCTTTTTTACAGTGAAATCCAGGACGGTCTCATCTTCGGCTCGGAGCCCAAAGCGCTGCTCAGGCATCCTGAAGTTGAGCCTGTCGTTCATGCGGACGGCCTGGCCGAGATCTTCATCATCGGGCCTGCACGCACTCCAGGGCATGGGGTCTATGCTTCTATCCGTGAGCTTCGTCCCGGGCATACGCTGATTCACGACCGGAGCGGAACGAAAATCCGCGCCTTCTGGAAGCTGGAAAGCAATCCTCACGAAGACGATACCGAACAGACTGCTCTCCGGGTACGGGAGCTGCTGCAGGATACGCTCGAGCGCCAGCTCGCCTCTGACGTGCCCGTTTGCTCCCTGCTGTCAGGCGGGCTTGATTCAAGCGCTTTATCCGCGCTTGCCGTCAGTTATTACACAAGGACAGAGCAAGGCAACATCGATACGTTCTCTGTAGATTATGTAGATAATGACAAGTATTTCAAGGAGCACTCCTTTCAGCCTGGAGCTGACGGACCGTGGATCAGACGTATGGCTGAAGAGCTTGGCACCAACCACCACTGGATTGAGTTTGATACTCCAGACGTCGTTGAAACGCTGAATGCTTCGACCGAAGCACGTGATCTGCCGGGAATGACAGATGTGGACTCCTCGCTTTATCTGTTCTGCCGTGAGATCAAAAAACACGCAACCGTCGCGATCTCCGGGGAAGCAGCCGACGAGGTGTTCGGAGGATATCCATGGTTCCACCGTGACGAGATGCTCAATTCCGGAACCTTTCCGTGGGCCGTGGCGCCGGAGCTGCGGGCAAGCCTGCTGAATCCCGAGGTCAGGGAATGGATCAGGCCGATCGAGTATTTGAATGACCGTTATGCCGAAGCCGTCGGCGAGGTGCCGAAATTAGCGGGAGAAACCGGCAAGGCAGCCCAAATGAGAGTCATGTCGTACTTGAACATCACCCGCTTCATGCCTACACTGCTGGACCGCAAAGACCGTATGAGCATGGGTGTGGGGCTGGAAGTCAGGGTTCCATACTGTGATCACCGCCTCGTGCAATATGTATGGAATACCCCGTGGGAAATCAAAATGACCGGAGGACGCGAGAAAGGTCTCCTGCGCAAAGCGCTGGAAGGTGTTTTGCCAAATGACGTACTTTACCGCAAAAAGAGCCCTTATCCGAAAACCCATAATCCGGCTTATCTTCATACCGTAAAACAAGAGGCGCTTGATATGCTGGCCGACCCCTCCTCACCCATTCTGTCCTTGATTAATGCCAAGCGCATCCGGGAAATCGCCGACTCGCCCGACGCCTCTTCGAATCTGCCGTGGTTCGGGCAGCTGATGTCTGGCCCCCAGTTGTTCGCCTATCTCGTGCAGGTGAATCATTGGCTGAAAACCTATCGTGTGGCAATCCGCTGATTTGAACGTGAAAAACCCGGCTCCTCTTCATGGAACCGGGTTACAACCCAACATTAAAAGTCTACCGCTTCTTCTCAAGCTCGGCTGCCAGCTGCCGCAGCGCTGCCCCACGGTGGCTGATCGCCTGCTTCTCCTCCAGCGTCAGCTCTGCCATCGTTTTGCCATACTGCGACAGGTAAAACAGTGGATCGTAGCCGAAACCGCCACTGCCGGCGGTGTCCGAGGTAATCCATCCTTCGACGCTGCCTTCAGCTTCAAGGGCCTCTCCTGACACGGGATCGTACAAAGTCAAGGCGCACACAAAACGGGCGGGACTCAGCAGCGGCTGCTCCGTATCATCCCCGAGCTGTCTGGATTCGAGTCTATCCAGCAGCTTGAGATTGTTCTCCTGATCGCTGGCGCCTACACCGGCAAACCGTGCCGAATAGACACCAGGCTCCCCGTTTAGCGCATCTACGCACAGTCCCGAATCGTCCGCAAGTACAGGCAGCCGAAGCACATCCCCCACGGTTTTTGCCTTCTTGAAGGCATTTTCCGCAAAGGTTTTTCCGTCTTCAACGATATCCGGCAGCTCCGGATAGTCGTACATGCTCTTGACCTGCTTGCCAAAAGGGGCAAAGGCGTGCGCAAATTCACGGATTTTGCCTTTGTTTCTGGTGGCTACTACAACCACGGATTGCTCAAGCCACATCAGGCCCGCACCCCCGCCTGACCCGTGCCAATCTTGAGCGCAATCGGTCCGAGCACTTCCTTTTGCCGCTCAATCATCTGCAGAATGCCCTGCTCGCCAAGCGCAAGCATCAGGTCAAGCTCCTTGCGGTCAAAAGGACTTTCCTCTCCGGTTCCCTGAAGCTCGACAAATTTTCCGCTGCCCGTCATGACCAGATTCATGTCTACCTTGGCTTTCGAATCCTCTTCATAGTTCAAATCAAGCAGCGGCTGTCCTCCTACCACACCGACGCTGACGGACGCCAGGAAATCCGTGATCGGGAAGCGCTGCAGCTTGTGCTGCTCGGCAATTTTATTGATTGCGATTGCCATGGCCACGAAAGAGCCTGTGATCGATGTTGTGCGTGTTCCGCCATCTGCCTGAATCACATCACAATCCAGGGTAACCGTCCGCTCGCCCAGCGCCTGCAGGTTAACCACCGAACGGAGCGCCCTGCCGATCAGCCGCTGTATTTCCATCGTCCGGCCGCCCAGCTTGCCGCGGGCCGCCTCTCTCTGGTTGCGGGTATGCGTCGCCCGTGGCAGCATGGAATACTCTGCAGTCACCCAACCCCTGCCCTGTCCTTTCATAAAAGGGGGAACCCTTTCTTCCACGCTCGCAGTGCAGATCACCTTGGTGTCACCGACTTCAATGAAGACGGAACCCTCCGCATATTTATTCACACCCGTAGTCAATTTCATCGGGCGCAGCTCATCGCCGTTTCGGTCGTTAGCTCTCATGTAAGTGCCTCCTACGTAATTGCGTCCTGTATGTTCACCCTATTTTACCAGAGGAGTTTTGAAAAATCCAAAGATAGATGCTGCAGGACGTTAGATGTACGGTGCGATCAAATCGGAATTTCATTGATATGCTGCGGTTTGGCCGCAGGTTTGCCGTAGTTTATGTTGTCCTCGCCAAGGACGCTGCTCTCTCCGTTCAGCACAATTTGCACTTTGGCGGAGCTGTTATTCGCATTGTCAGAGGCCGTCAGGACAACGGACTGCAAAAATTCGGCCGGAACTACCTCGCCTTGAGAGAACATATCATCCGCTATGGATACTTTTACAATGCCTTCGGAAGATTGCTCTACGGATTTCAGCATCGTCCCTGACGTCATGACCTGATTCAGACCATCCTCCGCCCGTGGGCCACGGATTAGCTCCTCCAGAGATGCCTTCATCTTGTCTTCGCCAGGCGGAACAAGCCTCGTCACAGGCACGTAATACTGAATACCGGCAGGAGAAGAGGCGGAAAAATATACCGTGACAGGGCTCGAAGATGTATATGACGCCCCCTGCCCCAATTGCAGGTTGATGCCGATCCCCCGCGTCAGGAGATGGTCCATCGGCATCCCACCCTTCGGCATCTCGCTCAGCTTCTGTCCGTCCACCCAAATTTGCACGTTCTGTATATCTGGCTGTTCCGTCAGCGTCCATGTCACAGCCTCCACAATCTTCCGTTCCTCCGCTTCCGCATATTCCATAAACGGCTTTGTAAATTCGACGACAGCCAGCTTTCCATTCTTATCAAGGGTCACACTTTGCACCTCAGTTCCCTGTGGAAGAACACCTGCAAAACCGTCGGGAAGGTTTCCTGCATAGAGTCCGCCGTTAACCAGCATTTCAAGAGAAGCCTTGGCATTCACCTCCACGGCGCCTCCCGGGACGGGAAGTGACACAGGCACCAGAAATCCGTTGGCATCCTGAAGGTAAACAGTCTCTAGCTTTGTTCCTGCAACAGCCTCTTTTCCGTGGGACTCCGCCGCTGCAAGCATGGCCTGTTCCACGGCAGCAGGAGGCGGATCGATAGGCTCAGCACCTGTGCTCCAATCCCCGCAGGCGCTCAGCAGCAGCACGGACGACAGGATACAGACGGCGGATCCTGTCCGCCATGATAGTTTACCCCTCATCGTTGAAGCTCCTTCCTAACCATTTTGTTCAGTTTGTACTAATATGTATACGAGACCCTCCGCAAAACATGCGCACCAAATTTAACTGTACTGGACAGGCAACAGAAAATCATGCCAGGATTGGTTATACTGTTACAAGACAACAAAGCGAAAGGTGATGAACATGAAGCCGGAGAAAATTCCTTACAGCTTAAACAGTAAAAAGGTGGCTGACGCTACAAAAGAGTGGTTGCATAAACGCGGTGTAGCGGTTGACGAAATCGCAGAGCTGGTCATGCTGCTGCAGAAAAAATATTATCCGGATCTCACAATGGAAGAGTGTGTCCACAACGTTGAAAAGGTACTCAGCAAGCGTGAAGTGCAAAATGCCGTCCTTACCGGAATTCAGCTGGATATTCTGGCAGAGCAGGGAGCGCTGATTTCGCCGCTGCAGGAAATGATTGAAAATGATGAAAGCTTGTACGGGGTTGATGAAGTCCTGGCCTTCTCAATCGTGAACGTATACGGCAGCATCGGTTTTACCAACTACGGCTATGTAGATAAGTTGAAGCCGGGGGTGCTTGAAAAGCTGAACGACAAAAATGACGAACCGATCCACACCTTCCTGGACGATATCGTAGGGGCGATCGCCGCCTCTGCCAGCAGCCGTATTGCCCACCGTAAGCAAGCAGAAAGAGAAAAAGCCTTGGGAGAAGAAAGCGTGGGAGACGGCAGCACTCCCGAGTGAGGAGGAAGATCGATGGGAGAGGAAATTCTGATTCGTAGCATGTCCATGGATGATTATGGCGAGGCACTGGAGCTCTGGCACAGCGTGGAGGGTCTGGCTGTCAGCGAAGCGGATTCCCCCGAGCAGCTTGGAAGGTATCTGGAGCGCAACCACGGATTCAGCTTCGTATGCGTTATTGAGAGCCGCATTGCAGGCACCCTTCTGTCCGGGCATGACGGACGCAGGGGATATATGTACCATCTGGCGGTGGATCCGGCCTACCGCAGCCGCGGCATTGCAAGCCAACTTGTTGAACATGCGCTGGAGGCCCTGAGGCGGGAAGGAATAGACAAATGCCACATTTTCGTCATCAGCGACAATGAAACAGGCAAGCGCTTCTGGTCGGCGAACGGCTGGGAGCAGCGTAGCGGCTTTTATGTCTACTCGAAGTCCGTATAGGCTTAAATCGGAAAATCGTACAGAGAGAGCATAGCCTTAAGTCAACCCGTTCATAAGTTGACTTAAGGCTGTTCTGCCTTCAGGGTTCTATATTATTGCGCTCTACCCGTTAGAAGCGGCGACATACGCTGTACCCCAGCTGCCCGCCTGCTCCTCGGCCTGACCTCTTGCCATCAGTTCGTCAAGATGAGCCAGCGTTTCAGAGAGCGCAAAACGCAACTGATGGATGGTGAGGCCGTCCCCGAACATGGCAAGGCACAGCTCATAAGCGCTGCGCGGTTCTTCACCGAGCAGCCGCGCAAACCGATCCAGCCTTTCTTCATGATGCTCCAACAGTTTGGCTGTACGATCCCTGAAATGAGTGAACGGGTGACGGTGTCCCGGGAAGGCTTGCTGCACCTCATATTGTCCCAGCTTTCGCAGTCCGTTCATGTAAGCGGCAAGAGGGTGTGCGTCACTGCCCGGCAGCAGGCTTACATTGGGAGAAATCTGCGGCAGCACAGCGTCACCACACATCATGATTCCGCTGTCACGCTGATACAGCGACAGATGGCCAGGCGCATGTCCGCCGGTCATGATCAGCTCCCACAGCCTGTCCCCCATCCGGAAGCTGTCCCCTTCATTCACGCAAGTAACTGTCGGCTGGGGCAAAACCTCTCTGTACGAGCCAAGCAGATGCTCACGCATCTGCTCCGATAGCTCCTGAGGCAACCCATGGGCATGAAAGAAACGGACAAGCCTTTCCTCTGCTCCGCCTTCCTCCCCCCACATGAAGCGGGCTTCCTGCAGGCTCCTGGCTGACATCAGCACCGGCGCCCCGCTCCGCTCCTGAAGCCATCCTGCCAATCCGTAGTGATCGGGATGATGGTGGGTGATGAAGATGCGGGTGATATCCTTGGCCGACCAGTTCAGCTCACTCAGCACCTGCTCCCAGTTCTCTACAGCCACAGGCGTATGTGGTCCAGGATCAATCACTGTTATACCTTCATCCCCAGGCACAATATAGCTGTTGACCCACCGCAGCGGAAAGGCCATCGTGATTTTCACCTGAATAATCCCTTCCTCTTCAAAGCGGTTCCATTCGGGCAGCTTCATCTTCTTCTCCTCCTATAACGACCGGGATCTCATCGTATATCGGAAATTCTCTGCAATGTATTTCTCGTAGTTACAGTAATTCCCTTCCGTTTGTCGTGCACACGCTCATGATACTGACCTTTGCTCATCATTTCAATCCCTTTCGTGCTACAATGGAGTGCAGACAGTATAGATAGAGCATCATCTGCATATCTGAACAGCAGAAAGGAAGTGATCCGCTAATGATCCGGATCGGACTTACGGGCTGGGGAGATCATGACGATTTGTATCCATACGGCACCAAACCTGCGGGCAAGCTGCACGTATATGCTTCCCACTTTTCCATCGTGGAGATGGACAGCTCCTTTTACGCGGTACAGCCGGCCGAACGAATGGGGCGCTGGGCTGCGGAGACCCCTGAACATTTTTCTTTTATCGTGAAAGCGTATCAGGGTATGACAGGACATACACGGGGGAAAACTCCCTTTTTTGCAAATGAGGATGATATGTACGACGCGTTTCTTCTTTCCATTGAGCCCCTGACCCGGGCCGGCAAGCTGAAAGGAATTCTGTTCCAGTTCCCGCCCTGGTTTGATTGTACGAAGGAAAATGTACAGATTCTCCGCTCGGCAAAGCAAAGAATGAAGGGGCTTCCCTGCATTCTCGAATTCCGTCATCAAAGCTGGTTCGCCCCCGAATTCAGGGAGCGGACGATCAGCTTCATGCGCCGTGAAGGCTGGGTCCACAGTGTATGTGATGAACCCCAGGCCGGCATGGGCTCCGTGCCGATGGTTCCCCAGGCAACAGATGACAGCCTGACCATTGTAAGAATGCACGGACGCAACCTTGAAGGCTGGAATCAGAGCGGGGCGCCCAACTGGCGGGAAATCCGCTACCTTTACCGCTATAACGAGCAGGAGCTGCTGGAGTGGAAGGACATCATTATAGAGCTGGCCCGCCAGAGCCGGGAGGTGTGCGTCATTTTCAACAACAACTCCGGCGGGGACGCGGCGGCCAACGGGAAACAGCTGATGACCCTGATGGGCATGGATCCCAAGCCGTTTCCCGCCCGTCTTGACCGAAATACGGATGAGGATCCCGAGCAGCTTGAATTATTCTGATTCAGCCTTCTGCCGATATATAAGATGAGAACAGTTGGAGGAGGGAAGAGTATTGGATATCGGATCCACGTCTATGGCACTTAGCCAGAGCAGCTTGAAGCTGAATTCAAGCATCAAAGTATTAAGCATGTCCAAGGACATGGCTGAAACTCAAGGGCTGGCCATGATTCAAATGATGGAGAAGAGCGTACAGCCGAATTTGGGCGGCAAGCTGAACATTCGCGTCTGATCATCAAACCGTACGACCTGAACACAGGGGCATCCCATGTAGTCTTATTGGCCTGGGGCGCCCCTGTTTTTGCGATCCGCGCAAAACGTAGTACTATATAATTTAACAACTATTCTAGGAGGATAATGACGATGAATTACTCCGTCTATTTTGAACAAAACAGGGAAAAACATCTGGAGGAGCTGAAACAATGGCTATCCATCCCCAGCATTTCTGCGCTGTCGGAGCATAAGGAGGACATTAACCAGGCCGCTTCCTGGCTGGCTGATCAATTGACACAGGCTGGCCTGGAGAATGTTGAGATTATCCCGACGAAAGGGCATCCGCTCGTTTACGCCGATCATCTGCATGCACCCGGCAAGCCGACACTGCTCGTATACGGGCATTATGACGTGCAGCCGGTGGATCCGCTTCATCTGTGGGAGACGCCTCCATTCGAGCCTTCGATCCGTGACCACAAAATTTATGCACGGGGGGCAACCGACGACAAAGGCCAGGTTTTCATGCATATCAAGGCGGTTGAGGCCATTTTGCGCCAGGAAGGGCAGCTTCCGGTCAACCTCAAATTCTTCATTGAAGGAGAAGAGGAAATTTCCAGCCCCAGCCTGCTTGCATACCTGTCTGACGGTGCAGGCCGTTTGGCTGCGGATGCGGTGCTGATTTCGGATACCGCTCTGATTGAGAAAGGTAAACCCGCCATCTGCACGGGGCTGCGCGGCCTTTGTTCGCTTGAAGTCGCTGTACATACGGCAAATACCGATCTGCATTCCGGCTCCTTCGGGGGTGGGGTGCCCAATGCGCTGCATGCCATGGTCTCCCTGCTTGCTTCCCTTCATAATGACAAGGGAGAGGTCAGTGTGGCGGGCTTTTATGACGATGTTGAGACGCTTTCCCCTGCTATGAAGGCGGAGTTTGCCAAGCAGGATCTTAATGAGGAAAAACTGCGCACCGATCTCGGTCTCGACACTCTTTATGGAGAAGGAGACTACAGCTTCGTGGAACGTGTCGGGGCCCGGCCTACGCTTGAGCTGAACGGTGTATATGGCGGCTTCCAGGGGGAAGGCACCAAAACCGTCATCCCGAAGGAAGCCCATGCGAAAATTACATGCCGTCTCGTAGCCAATCAAAATCCGCAGGATATTCTCGATAAAATCGAACGCCACCTGCGTACACATATTCAGCCCGGTGCCCGCCTTGAGGTTATTAAGGGTGAAAAAGCGAACGCATTTAACATTGATCCTTCCCATCCGCTGCTGCAATCTGCCGCTGACGCATTTGAACGGGTGTACGGAACACGGGCTGTCTTCACCAAAGATGGAGGCTCCATTCCGATTGTCGAGACTTTTTCCCGCCTGCTGGCAGCGCCAGTTGTGCTCATGGGCTTTGGCCTGCCGGATGAGAACCTTCATGCGCCGAACGAGCATTTTCATCTGGAAAACTTCGATAAAGGCCTGTTGACGATTGTAGAGTACTTAAAAGCATTGTAAGTGCAGCACAAATAAGGCATCCCTAAGCATTTCAGGCTAAGGGGTGCCTTTTCATCAGGCTTGGAAATGACGTGTTTTTCATTTGGTAAGGCCCCTGTACAAGACGTATGCCCCCAAAATCGAACAGATCAGCGAAAACGGGCCGAAAAAAGAATGACCAAGCATCCAAAAAATGAGACTGAACACCGGCCAGCCGATTAACGCCCCCAAAAGAAGCGCGAGGCTTAGCACCTCTTTGAGATCGTTCCAGTCGTACACATATCTTGAACCCGCGTATCTGATTTTGTTTTTATTGCTTTTATTGCCTTTATTCCTTTTCCACCATTTCTCCACCGCTATGCACCCTACATTCCGACTTCGCGGGGAAGTCATTTGTTATCTGTTTAAAATCGGTTGTAGAAACATTTAATCACAAAAAGGGCTTCATTGTCACCT
The DNA here is from genome assembly GCF_042138635.1 of Paenibacillus medicaginis. Taxonomy (NCBI): domain Bacteria; kingdom Bacillati; phylum Bacillota; class Bacilli; order Caryophanales; family Paenibacillaceae; genus Paenibacillus; species Paenibacillus medicaginis. The sequence continues at coordinate 17,395 of NZ_JBHIRY010000014.1, forward strand.
AAGAATTTGCTGCCTTTCAGGATTGGAGAATCATAGTTTCTCCAAAATGTTAACAAAAATTCAAAAACAAAAAACAACCGGCCTTAGCCAGTTGTTCCCCGTTCCACAAAGTATTTATTCGTCATGTAGTAAGCTTCGCCTCTGGATGTCTCAACCATTCCCTTTTTACTGTCCAGGAATACGATTTCCCTGCATTTCGTGCAGTACCATTTCGTTCTCTTGAAGGGGGATTCCGTGACGTAGGCCGTTCCGCATTTGCAGTCGATTTTGATGAGAATCTCAGAAGCTTTATAAGCGTTCGATAGCTGTTTCATACTGTGGTCATGCTGTTGCTGAACAGGAGCAAGCACTTCCTGATAGCTTGAGTGAGCGTTATGCACCTTAAAATCGGCAACTAGCTCCGAATGCAGCCCGAAGAATTCTTTACCGATCTCGGTGACGAACTTGCGCCCGTTTCGGTAACAATCCATCCATTCTCGGATCTGTTGATTAGACAAAGGCACAGTGCCCTTGATGCCACTGTTCAAGGTATAGGTCATGATGTATAATGTATCCTCTTGTCTATTACCGTACATTAGAAGCCTCCTTTAGATTCTCTGCTAATGTACTACAAACCTGAAAAAACATCAACGAGTTCCCCTATATAAAAAAGGCTGAGGGATATATTCCCATGAAAACAAAGTACATACGTTATTATATCGCAAAATTCGATGATTCGGAAATACATTCTTTTCTCCAAAGCCAAATAAACCGTCCCCCGTAAATCCGGAAACGGTTTACAAACAAAACCCCCTCCCCTATCCTTCCTGAAAGATAGTGAGAGAGGGCATGCCTCCACGGAAAGCGTAAGTAGCTAGATTTTGAGCTCTCCGAGCTTAATTAGCTCTACGACCGCTTGTGAACGACCCTTAACATTCAGCTTCTGCATGACATTGGAAATATGATTACGCACCGTCTTTTCGCTAATGAATAGCTGGCCAGCTATGTCACGTGTTGTCTTGTCCTGCACCAGCAGTTCAAATACTTCACGTTCACGGTGAGTGAGCAAAAATTTGCTTTTATGGTCGCTACCCTTCAAGTTCACCCCTCCTTGCCCGGGTTTATGTGGTGTAACAAGGTTAAGGGATACAGTCAACATATTTTATGTAAAGATGACAGGGTTGGTTCTGTATAAGCAGAAAAATGGGCATAAGAGGCTGCATATGCACCAAAGAAAAACCCACTGCCGTATCGGCGCGGGCTGAAAAGGATATATGTATGCGATTGCCCGGCACACGGGCCCGCGAGTTCTATATCTTCTGGAGCGTCTTTGGCAGGATCAGACGTTGATGCCGCAGAGCATCTGTGCGGTTGCCATGTTCCCGGATCACATACACTTGCCCGCCAGCCGCGAGCAGTTCCGCCGGAGCCGGATGACCAAGAAAATCGACCGGACTATAGCTGAGGCCGTATGCGCCGGCATTGGGAATGCCGATGTAGTCAGCTTCCCTGATGAGCGGCAGCTTCACTTTTCGTACAAGACAATCCTCGGGCGTACACAGCGGGCCGACTACGGTGACCTCTTCTTCCTGATCAGCCTGTCCGGGATTGTCCCCGCCCTGCTGGCGGTTATGTGCACTGAAGACCTTCACCGGAAAATTATCGCGCAGCCTGCGGCCCCGGAAAGCTGCCGATGCGTAATGATTCATGCCTCCGTCCGTGACGGCGAATTTTTCCCCCTTGGACGTTTTGGTGTACAGCACCTTGGCCACATACATGCCAGACTGGGCCACCAGATACCTTCCGCTCTCGATGATCAGGCGGACGCCCGGCATACGCTGCACCGCTTCTGCTGCCAGTCTGTTGAGATGCTGGAGCACCCGGTCCATATCGAGCGGCTGTTCATGAGCAAAATAAGGAATGCCAAAGCCGCCACCCAGATTAATGCTGTTAACGGGCAGGCTGTATTTTACACTAATCTCTCCGGCAAGTCTGACGGTATTCTCAAACGATCCAATAATGTCCTCAGCCTTCAGCATCTGTGTACCCGTATAAATCTGAATGCCCTGAAATTGAATATACCTGCATTCCCGGAGAGCTGCGAAGAAAACATCCAGCTGGGATTCATCCACTCCGAACGGGCGGGCAATCCCGCCCATTTTAATCGTCGCTCCGGATACATCCGCGTCAGGATTAATGCGGATGGCGGTCCGCACACAGGCACCGCTGCGCTCCGCCGCTTTTTCCAGCAGCCGCAGCTCGCGGACTGATTCAACATTCACACACCCGATTCCTGTCTCCACAGTCTCATTCAGTTCGGATTCCGTTTTCCCCGGTCCGGCAAAGATAATATCCTCCGGCTTATAACCTGCTTTAAGGGCTGTATACAGCTCTCCTGACGATGCAATCTCCGCCCCGCAGCCAAGGGAGCGCAGCAGCGCGGCGATACTCACATTCCCGTTCGCTTTCAGCGCATAATGCAGCTTGACCGCCGGATGCAGGCGGGCGAGTATACTGCTCACATGAGAACACAAGGCATCTCCGTCATACAGAAAAAACGGAGTCCTGTGGCTCCGTATTATGGACAATAGCTGATCATCCGATATATTCAAGAAGACCTCTCCCTTCATTTTATGCTGCTCTGGCAGGCTGATTGATAAATGGCATCCAGCAGCCTGATCCGTTCCGCCGATTCCTGAAAAGACAAAGGCGCGGCCATGCCGCGGACCATACGGCAAAAATGCTCCAACTGATTGACATAATAATTCATGGGCTGAAATTCGGTTTTAGCCGGTGCCTGTCCGAGCTGCCGTATCCGAAGCGTCATTTTATAAAATCCGAGGTTGGCGCGAAAGCAATCATGCAGGGAAACCACCGCATGCTCGAAGGTCAGGGTGTGCGAACAGCGATAAGGGCGTTCGAATGAGAAGAGAGCAACCGCGCTCAAGCCGTCCGGATATTCCGCCTGCGCCTGAAATGTCCAGTCACAGCCCCCCGGTCCGTCGAACGAAGATTGTCCCTGAAATCCGGCCCCCTCCAGCCCGACCACCATCTGCAGAAACTGCAGCCAGTACACGCCGAGATCCCGGAAGCAGCCGCCTCCTTGCTCGGGGCGGCTGCGGTAATTGTCCATGTGCCCGTTTTTGGCAGGGATGCACAGACTGGTTTCCACTGAGCGCAGCCTGCCGAAGCTGCGTTCGTTTACCATGACACGGAGCTTGTCCTGCCAGGGATGATGCCTGACCATCACCCCTTCCAGCAGGCATGGCCCGCCCGGCTGCAGCGCTGACTCGATCAGGCCCAGTTCATCTGTGTGCAGGCACAGCGGCTTTTCGACCAGCACGTGCTTGTCGGCGTTCAGCGCCTTTGCAATCCATTCGGCATGCAGGTCGTTGCTGAGCGCAATATACACGGCATCCACCTGACTGTCACTTAATAACTCTGCGGGTGTCCGGTACACCGTGTCGATGCCGTACCGTTCCGCCATCATTTCGGCTTTGGCTTCGGTCCGGTTCGTGACAGCCACAACTGCCGTATCCTCAACAAAGCGGGCAGGCTCAAACAACGCGCGCGGCACGATGGACGAGCAGCCGATCACGCCAAACCGGACGGGCTTTGCAGTCGGGAAAGACGACGCATATGCGGCGGCAGTATTCATCGGCCCCCCTCCCACACACCGGGAACGGTCTGCGCAGGGTGCAGGTCAAGGCGCTCTGCCAGCAGTGCCGCACATTCCGGAGTCCGCTTTTTCGTCTCCAGCATGGCTGTATGCATCGGCTCCAGGATGTCCGCACGGCCGCCGTATTCCGTAATCCAGCGCTCGTACCGGATGCCAAATCCAAGCTGCTCCCACAGGTCCGCATTGTCCTTCTCATGCGCACCGAATGGCTCCAGCATGATGAGCGGTGTCGCAGATGCAAACGAATCGGTCAGGGTTCCCCCTCCCGGCTTGCTGACAATCGCCTTCATCTGGCGCTGCCGCGCATATAATAGATGATATTCCTCCTGATTGCCGTACAGGGTTTCTTCCCCCGGATGAACTTCGGCAAACGGAGGAAAGATATGCCCTCCAGCCGCTTCCGTTTGCCACGTCCGCCACTGCGGATCCATCCGGTAATATCGTCTGCCTGGCTGCCCGACAGGGGCATCATCGTTGTACAGTATCATGTCCAGTCCGTAACCGGCAGCCTCCAGCTGATCCAGCTTTTCACGATAGGTGCCCATTCCCCAGCCGCCGCCGTGCACGAACAGCCGCTGTTCACGCTCCGGGTAGGGCACAAGGGGAACAGGCACATCGATGTAACAGCTTATGCTGCCGGAGGCACGGTCAAACAGAGTTAGCTGGCCACAGCCCGCAGCAAATTGCGGCCGGTGCCGTGCAACATTTTTCCAGGACGGGGAGGGTGTAGAATCCATATACAGCAGCTCAATGTGGAGCGGAACCCCGCTTCGCCGGGAGCGGTACTCCTCCAGAACATACATCCAATGGCCTGACAAACAGATGAAATGGCGGCGATCCTCCTCGCACCAGAGGGACAGAAGCTGTTCCAGCGCTTGCGGATCGATGGATTCACTCATATCCTGCGGGATTTTTTGCGACATCAGCGCAATCTTGAAATTGTCATGATAGGCTTCACGATTCTGGTCCACTTTGATACGGGCGGATTCTGGCAGCACATTCTCGAATACATGAACAGCCGTCCTGATGCCAAGCCTGCGCAGTCCCCCTTCAATCAGCAATCCGGGCGTATAGAAACCCAATCCGAAACCGGAGCACAATATCGTAACCTTCATTTCCCTTCCCCCCAGCTATGTCAAAAATGAATTTCCTTTCACCAATTGCAGCTAATTTAAGACAGCAAACCGGTTTTCGGTAAAAAAACGCTCCAGCCGCTCTGTCAATTGCGCTTTTTTGTCCTGATTCTCAGCGATCATCGCAAGGTAAAGCCGCCCTTTTCCTTTTCGTCCCGTACTTTCATCACTGCTTGCCTCGTTGCCCGGAATGGCCGCATCCCTTCCGCCTGTATTCACATAAAGCGTATTGGCCGAGAGAGGCATTACCCCTTCTTCCCGGCTTCCGGTGAAAAGCAGCTCCGCCTGCTTCAACTTGTCCAGCAGAGACTCATACGGCAGCGACCCCTGATGGGACAACGTGTAATGGGTCATGCTGCCCTGCAGCGACCGTTCCGCGAGAAGCAAATCAATGCGGTGCTTGATCAGGCTCATGGAACGCCGCGCATTGATTTCGACAATTTCTTCCAGACTTCCGTCCCTGAGGGTCATGGAATCCACACATACATCCCCAAAATAACCGTCCGCCCACAACTGTTTTCCGACCGCCCTCATCAGCGAAAAATAACCCTTCTCTTCCAGCATCTCCATGAATCCCGGATCAGGCAGCAGCGACTCTCTGTAGGAAAAGCTCGCATTCGCCAGCAGCTGAACAGACACGATGTCCACTTCCCCGGTCTCGGAAACGACAAATTGGCAAGAGAAATCCCGCTCTTTCTCCAGAAAAGGCTCCAATATGAAGCAAAGCCTCTTCCCTTTCCGTTCCTGCTGCCCCAGGTACGCCACGATCCGCTCCAGCATTTGCGCGGAAGTGATATGCAGATTGCCCTTACCGGACACGCCAAAATCGTCCTTCACCAGAAAAGTGCCCCCGGCCAGCAGCTTCCGTCCTTCCTGCTCCAAGTCCGCGGAGCTTGTTACAATCAGACCGGGATTGCTCAACCCAAAGCGCTTTTTGAGCATGGAGGAGTAAGTTTTGGCATTCACTTTGCGGATCGTCTCCAGCGACGGCTGATGGATACGGATGTCCCAGGCTTTTGCCGCCTCCTCTGTGTAAGGAAGGCACGCAAACGGAGTGAGCAGGCAGTCCTTCAATCCCGGCAGTCCTTGCAGGCCGTCGTTTCTGCGTCTGCAGAGCAGCTCGAAGACGGATGCAGCGGAGTCGTGCGCAGGGGTTTCGTCTCCGCACAGATCATGCTCATTGACGGCGGGCCTGAAGCCGAACCCGGATATATACTGCCTGTGTACAGATGACATGGCATAACGGGTAAGCAGCACATCCCCTTGTCCGCAGAAGCAAAACAGCAGTTCATCCATCGCTGCGACAATCGCCGAACTGGACCGATCCGGCAAAGCAGGCAGGGACGCGGTTTCCGGATCCCTCCAATAAGCTTCCGCCTCAAAGGTTCCCATATAAAGACGCTTCAGCCCAGGTATATCAGTTCCCATGCATCTCTTCCTCCCCGAAAAATAGAATGCTGCTCCTTTTCCCACGCCGGTCATTGACTGGCACTGGTATAACCGCGCAGTGCGAACTGCCAGATCAGCCGCACAAGCAGCAGCAGCCACAGTGGCGCCAGCACAGCCCACAGCAGCATGCCGCCGTTCATCATGCCCAGCACAAACATCGGCGGAAAATTGCAGATGACGAATACCGGCAGCACAAAAATGCCGATCCTCTGAATGAGATTGCTGTATACCGACATCGGCACATAATTCGTTTCAAACAGGCTGTTCGACAATTCCGTCACCCCGTTCGTGCGGATGGTCCAGAAGCCCAGCATTTGCGGCAGCAGAAAGACGGAATAAGCGGTAAGCACACCGGCTACGAGCAGCAAAGCAAAACCGCCAATCGCGTCCCAGGTGAACGGAAGCTGCAGTCGATGCCAGCCGATGCCTGCCATAATGCCGCCCCCCACGACATTCGGGATGGTGTACCCGAGATCGAATTGCCGCAGGGTGACAATAAACTGCAGGGAGACCGGCTGGGTCATCAGCACATCCAGCGAGCCTGTGCGGATTTTGACCGGGAGCCCGGTAAAATTGCTGTAAAAAAGCCCGCTGTACAGACCGCTCATGATCGTAAATACACCGATATACAGAAGCACCGCATCCGGGGACCATCCGTTGATGTCCGTGCCTGTCCGGTAAGGGACCGAGGCATAGAGCAGCTTGATCAGCAGGTAAGCCGTCTCCACGAGAAATGCGGTGATAAAATTGATCCGGTATTCCATTTGCGACATGACGGAAAATTTGATGAACCGCCCATACAGCCTGGCATAGCGGATACAGGTCCGCAACAAATTGCTCATTTTACCCTCCCACGGACACAAAGCGTCTGACACCTGCGCGCCATACCACACCCGAAAGAATAAAAAAGACGGCAATCCAGAAAACCTGTACCCCAATGCCAGCCGCAATGAGGGGGGCTTCCAGTTTTCCGGTGATCGCATTCACGGGAAAAAACACCGTATAGGCAAATGGCAGCAGGCTCAGCAGCCTGCCTGCCACATCCCCGAATATCGTCAATGGAAAAACGGTTCCGCTCGCTACGTATATGACAAGGGACAGCGTATAGAACAGCCCCGAGGATTCCGTAACCCAGAAGGCCATGCCGCTGAGCGTATAATAGACGAGAAAATTCAGCAGCAGCGCTCCGGGCAGAGTCAGCATATACAACAAAAGATACGTCATTGAAAAGTCAGTGCCGCCTGACAGACGGAGCCCGACCAGCATACAGACAGCGCCTGCCCAAATGACCGTGCTCTGCACCGCTTTGCCGCCAGCAAACCGGAAAAAACGATAGGCGAAATAATGAACAGGCTGCACAAGAAATTTGCCAAGGCCGCCCTCCTTGATATCTGCCGCAATCTCGTATTCAAATCCGGCCGCAATCAGCCTGCCGGTGACCGCTGCCATCACCACATAAATAAGCATTTCCTCCAGCGTATAACCAAGCAGCCGCCGTTCGCCCGAAGAGCCAAAAACAGCAAGCCAGAGAAATACCTGTGTCATTAACGGCAGGGTGAAGGAAAAAAGCTGCAGCCAGTAGTTCGTCCTGTACTCCATCTCGTTCTGCATGCCGAGCAGAAACACTTTGACATACTTGTTATTTGCAATCAGATTATTTCGCATCAGCCCATCTGCCTTCGTTGTACAGATTTTCAATGCCCTCCTCCAAAGGCACATCCTCAATGGTAAAATCCACAACAGGCAGCGCATCAAGCACCTTTTTCGACCAACCGAGCGTATCTTCCGCATCCACCTCAAAAACAGCCTCCATCTGATCGCAGGAACGGACGCTGCCCAGACCCGTTAGCTGCTTCCGGGCGACCGGCTCGGCCAGCCGGACCTTGAGCAGCTTGCGGGCGCCCAGCCGCTCATTGACGCTCTTCAGGTCCCCGTCATAGACAAGACTCCCGCCGCTAATAATGATCGCCCTTGTGCATAAATCCTCGATATCCTTCATGTAATGGCTGGTCAGCAGCACCGTGGTCCGGTGCTGCCGGTTATACGCCTTGAAGAATTCCCGAATCCGGCGCTGGGAACCCATATCCAGACCGATGGTCGGCTCATCCAGCAAAATCACTTTCGGCCGGTGCAGCAGCGCGGCAATCAGTTCCATTTTCATACGTTCCCCGAGCGACAGCCGCCGCACCTGCACATGCATCTGCTCCTCCACACCGAGCAGCGTGACCAGCTCGTCCAGCGAAGCGCGGTATTCCTGGTCACCGATTTCGTAAATCAGCTTGTTCAGCTCAAAGGATTCGCTTGCAGGCAAATCCCACCATAGCTGGTTTTTCTGGCCCATGACGATGGAGAACTGGCGCTTGAATTCCTTCTGCCGTTTCCAGGGCGTAAATCCCAGCACGGAAGCTTCGCCACTGCTCGGATGCAGAATGCCTGACAGCATTTTCAGAGTCGTCGTTTTGCCGGCCCCGTTCGGCCCGAGAAAACCGACCATTTCGCCCTCCCTGACGGAAAAGCTGACGTCCCTAACGGCTTCCTTGGCCAGCTTTTCCCTGCGAAACAGGTTTTGCAGCGATTTCCGCACACCCGGTTCTTTTTTGTAGTACGTAAATGTTTTCGACAATCGGTTCAGTGTAATGGCCGGCAAAACGTTTCCCCCTCACTCATGTTGTGAAGCGTGTTCCACAAGAGGCAGCAGGCCTTCAAGCAGCCGGTACTGCTGATCGGCCAGTTCATTGGCACGGTTGATGATCGCCGGCACGCGGCGTCTGTCAAGCTGCAGACCGGTCTTGTAGATCAGAAGATTCAGGCGGTGCCAGCCGGCATAAAGCTCTTTTGCCCTGTCCGCGATTAAGCGCACTTCCGCCCCCAGCGTATCCTCATGGAGCAAGGCATAATCATGGAGATAATCTGCCAGGGTAAGCGCAGTGCCAATCCGCAGCTGGTAATAAATCTCTCCACAGTGGTGCCGGAATTCCTGATCGTTCATCCCGGACAGCAGTTGAAAATCCGCTATGAAGGCACGATAAGCCGCATCTCCTTTCCGGAACCGTGGCTCGTCGCTCCGGCCTGTCAGATAATCCCGGATATGCAGGGCGCACGCTTGATACATTCTGGCTGGTGAAAGCGCGGCTGGCGGAAGCGCCAGCCAGGCATAATCCAGTATTCCACCCAGCAGATCATCCAGGCGGGCAGTACCCGTGTATTGAAACGCCTGGCCTGATGAGTCCAGCAGAAAGCTGTCTGATACATGGACATCCCCTGACTCCGCATCCAGTCCATGCAGCTCGATCACATGTCCGCGTGCGCGGTTGATGACGTAAATCTCGTGATACGTCAAGGCTGCGCTGGATACGTGCAGCATCGTGCCATACCCGCTATGCAGTACCTTCACCAGTTTGTGCGGATCGCTGTCCTGCGGATCCCAGGCTTCAACCCGGATGGCAGGGCCACCGGAGGCCGTAATTCTGCGCAGCTGGTCCCCGAACGTTCCCGGACCAAACGGACGCAGCTCGCCCTCATATTCCGCGTTCATGCTGCCCGCCAATAGAAACAAATCAGCCTCGGCTGCTGCAATGCCTCGGTGCAACAGCAGGCCGCACAGAGAAGAATAGAGGCAATGCTTGCCTACCCGGCTTGCACCCGATACGGACTGTCCATGTAAAGCTGCCCCCGCCTTATGCATATCTGCCCAGGAGCTGTCCGATTCCCTCAAGCGTGGACAGCTTATCAAGCACCAGATTATCGTCATCGATCATAATATTCAGTTCGTTCTCCAGTTCTACAATCAATTCAACCGCCGACAGCGAATTGAGTCCAAGGCTGCGCAGGTCCCTGTCCGGTTCCAGTCCATCCAGCTCTCCAGCCGGCAGCTTCAACACCTTTTCCAGCAGAGGCACCACGATGTTTGCCGTCGTCTCCATCCGAATTCCTCCATTCTCTCGCAGGTTTCATTTCATAAAATTCATGTGTGCAGGACCTGTACTTGCTGGAGATCGGCTAATGCCTGTTCCAGCCGGTGCGCATAATCTTCAGCCTCTTCCCAGCTGTCTGCGGCAATCAGCGTGAAAATGCGGCTGATAAATCCCTGCTTCAGACGGGCCGCAGAAAGGGTACCCGCCGTATACGCAATCACCCCTTCCGGGTGTTCTGGACCGTACAGCAGCCCATTCTCCCGGAGCAGCCCGCAGAGGGATTCATACGTCAGCGGCTCAGCAGAGACAACCCGGTAATAACGGGACAAAAACTTGCGTTCTCCAAGCACGGCGGATACAAACGAAATATAGGTCGAGAGTGTCAACCTGCCGTTGATTTCAATAACCGGAAAGAGCCGGCCGTCCTCATCCACAAAACCGTCAATGGACGCAATTCCGGTATAACCGGCGGCAAACAAGGAGGCGCCAAGCTGTTCCGCACAGCCGCGGATCTCCTCCTCCAGCCTGTTGCCCAGTTCCGCAGGCATGCGGGAGCCGGTATACACCGTTCCGGCAAGCTGCTGGACCTTCAGTGAAAACAGGGTCACTCCACCATCCCTACCAATATAAATCTGGTAATTCAGATCCAGCTGTTTGCCATACCACCGTTCCACCAGCCAGCCAGACGCAAGGGAATCACGTCCGGCAAAGCGCTTCATCACATTCAGAACCCCATTCAGCCGGGACAGGTCCTCGACGAGAAGCATGCCTTTGCCGGAAGCCCCGTGCGGCTGCTTGATAATAAAGCGGACAGGACCCGCAGCTTCCGCCGCGATGCGGCCGCACGCCGCCTGCACCTCCGTTTCATCCTTGCATACGGCCCCTTCTGTAACCGGAAAACCAAGATTTTCAGCCATCCTGCGGCTGAAAATCTTGTCATTCACACGTGCACACAGATCCGGGCTCGCTCCGAGCAAGGTAAGGGAGCAGCGTTCAGCAACCAGCTCTTCCTTCCATGTCACAGCATAGGGCATCAGATAAGCGCCGCCCGCTTCCTGCGATGCGGTCTGCAGCCGCTGCAGCAGCCCTTCATCGGCAAGTAACAGCTCGGTAATCGGCATCAGCGGGTCGGAAGGCGCCGGCACCTCGATGCGGGGAATGGTGAACCCCATTCGCCGCAGCGTCTCCAGAAAATGCGGTTCCGGCTGCTCCCGCAGCACGATAATATCCTGACTACGGCAGAGCAGCAGGTTCATTTCCTCCATTCGGTTCACCACGGTCTGCTCCGCCGGATCGGCGATTCCCCGTGAACCGGGATGCCATACCTCCTCAGCGCCAATATTGAACAGCCAGATGAACACATGCTGACTGCGGTCGGTTGAGAGCGCTGCCAATACATTTACATCCGAAATACGATCCATCACGTGCATCTCCTTTTTAATGCTGCTCTGCCGCCACGGCCGCCGCTCAAATATATTTCAGCGATCCGGCTCCATGGAGATACAGCACGCTGCATTTGGAGCATACAGGTGTCAGCCCGTTTTCGTTGATGATGGACCGGGTCATTTCATATTGGTCGGATTCCCAGATTTCCTTCAGACTGTGCTCCCGCAGACTGCCGATCGTGAACTCACTGAAAAACTTGCAGGGCATCACCTTCCCGTCCGGCAAAATGTCAGTGCGTGAATTCAGGGCAAGACAACGCGAGGAGCAGCGGCTGACCATTTCATCGCCATGAATGAATTTGTCGATTTCCTCGAAATCGAGGCCAGGCTGATAACGGACACGGATATTCCATACACGCTCATTGATACGGCGGAGCTCCTGCATGAGCGGCTCGATGTTGTCCGGATTGATTTTGTATTTAAAGGCATGCCAGCTGCTGATATTGTTTTCCTCAAGCGAGCGCAGCCAGGAGAAGTTACGGGAGAAATAGTCGTCCATCTTGAGTGAGGTTTCTTTGGAGATATACCATGGGAACGTAAGCAGCACGAGATCCAGCCCCATGCTTTCGAACATTTCGAGAAATTCGAACATCCGTCCGATCATGTTGTCATTGATGACTGCATGCACGGTTACTCTGCCTTTATACAGGCCCTGGTCGCGGAACTCGATCAGCCGCCGCATCTGTGTCATCGTTTTTTTGAAGGTGCCTTTGCCGCGGATCAGATCATGCTCCCGCTCGAAGCCCTCAACGGCGATCAACAGCTCCAGATTTTCCGACAGGTCCAGAATCCGGTCCAGGTACTTGTCGATCAGGAGGCCGTTCGTACAAAACGTCATCTCCCGCCGGTCTTCGGCCAGCACGTCCAAAATTTCAGCAAAGCGGCGGTGGAACATCGGTTCTCCACCCCACATATACAAGCGGGATTTGGCCTCCTTCGTCTCCTGTAAAATTTGTCTGAGCAGCGCAGGGTCCAAATCCATATTCTGTTCTTCCTTGTCCATCTGGTGGTGGTAGCCGTCCTCATTCCATTCAAAGCAGTGAGTACAACGGAGATTACAGCGGTTCGTCAGCTTGATGCCGATCGTCTGGGGCATGTCCGTCCTGAAGGAAGGGTCCTTGACGGAGTTGCGGTAGGAAACCGATGCGTTTTTCAAATTTCTTTTGATCAGCTTGAATGCCTTCTCGTCAATCAACACATTGCTTTTCGGTTGCATGGTTATGCACCTCGCTTATCGATTTGATGAATCTTAACGCGTCATGCCGTCATACTGTCCCGATTTCCGTTGTCTCCGCGAATCCTGGGTTTTCCCTCATTTCCCGGATATAACCGCAGAAGGCATCAATTGAACTCAAATATTCCAGTTCAAAATCTTCAAAATCGATTTCCACGTCAAATTCATCTTCAATCTTCAGCATAAAGTGCACCAGCTGCAGGGAATCCAGGCCTGCGTCATGAATAATATCCGAAGTGCCATCCAGCTTCCCGGCGAGTTCCGGGTCTTCCTTCACTTCACTGATCATGCGGATTACTTGGCTCTGCATTTCGATTCCTCCTCCTTTTCTTTGGCGGCCGAATGGCCGGCAAGCGAGGGGCGGGGCGCAGGCGAGTTTCTCTGGATGATCCGCCCGGCAAGTCATAAGCATGCAAAGATACAATGACAGCACAGAAAATACAGGTAGAATTCTCCTCCTAATTCCATACATGGAACTATATACAATTATAACTCTCGTTAATTGCCATTCGTCAATAGCATAAAATGTAGTAATTTGTCATATTTAACGGGAGATCATCATTTTTTGCTTCCTCTTGATTTTGGCGCTGAAATTTCCTATGATGATTATGAAAATAATTTTCTTATAAATCGCATAAAAAATTAAAATAATTTTCATAAAGAAAAGAGGTGACGATTCCATGTCGGCCATTTTGAAGACACTGCAAAGGGAGCTCGCGGCCCTGCCTCTGCAGGAACGCAGACTTGCCGAGACGATTCTGGCTTCACCTGATGCGGTCATACGGCTTGGCATCAAGGAGCTGGCCGAAGAGGCAGGTGTCAGTCCCGCGACGGTAACCCGTTTTTGCAAATCCCTTCATTTCAAGGGTTATCCCGATTTTAAAATGAAGCTGGCCGCCGAAATCAGCCATCCGGCGACAGAGGCGACTTATCAGGACATTGTGGCAGGCAACCCGCTTCCGATCATCGTGCAGGCGATTGAAGCCAACCATATTGCTTCCATCACCGACACGACCCGGCTGCTTGATTTGGAACGATTGGAGCAAGCGGTACAGCTGCTCTGCAGTGCAGGCAGGATCGATCTCTACGGTATGGCGACCTCCTCCATCGTGGCGCAGGATTTCTACCAGAAGCTGATCCGGATCGGGGCCAATAGCACGGCATTTCCCGACTCCCATATGCAGATTACATCCGCTTCCTCACTCGGTCCCGGAGATGTGGCCCTGGCCATATCCTACTCCGGTGAAACGCCTGAAACGATCGATGCGCTGCGGCTGGCCAAAGCAAACGGCGCACATACGATGTCGCTCACATCTTACGGCAGCAATACGCTGGCAGGCATCGCGGATATCCCGCTGTTCTCCTCTTCTCTGGAAGAAGGCATGCGCAGGGGGGATATGGCGTCCCGCATAGCCCAGCTTCATGTCATAGATATTTTGTTCACCGGAATGGTAAGCGCAGGCTTCAACCGATATATTCCAAAGCTTGAGCAGTCCTACCGCAACGTGCGGACCATCCGCAAAAAAAAGGAGGAGAATTTGTAATGAACATTTGGACCTTTGAGCATGAAGAAGATTTGAGTTCCACGGGGGCGGGCATTATTGCCAGTCTGCTGCAAAGCAAGCCGCGCGCTGTGCTTGGACTTGCCACAGGCAGCTCGCCTGTCGGCATTTACCGCCATCTGACGGACATGCACCAGCGCGGACTTGTAAGCTTTGCGCAGGCGTCAACCGTCAATCTCGATGAATATGTGGGACTCCCGGAAGGCCATCCTGAAAGCTACCGCACCTTCATGAATCATCATCTGTTTCAGCACGTGGATATCCAGCCGGCCAATACCCATGTGCCTGACGGCAATGCGGCTGATCTTGAAGCAGAATGCGCAGCTTATGACCGGCTGATTGACGAAATCGGTCCTGTGGACCTGCAGCTTCTTGGCATCGGGCATAACGGACATATCGGTTTTAATGAGCCTGGGCCAAGTCTGGTTGGCGGCACACATGTTGTGGAGCTGGTAGAACAGACTCGCCAGGCGAATGCCCGCTTTTTCCCATCCATTGATGAAGTCCCTGCCCAAGCCGTTACGATGGGTGTTGCCTCCATACTGAAGGCCAGACAAATCCTGCTGGTCGCACGCGGGGCGGATAAAGCGGAGATCATTCACCGTGCGCTGACCGGCCCTATTACGACCGAATGTCCCGCTTCCCTGTTGCAATGCCATCCGAATGTGGTCGTTCTGCTCGACCGGGAAGCCGGAGGGTTGCTGCGATGAGTATAAACCACAGCAACCGTGCCGAAATTTTATATGGATCTGTCGTCACACCTGAAGGAATCATCGAAGATGGGGCGCTTGTGGTGCAGGACGGCATCCTGCAATATGTGGGAACTGCTGCGGAAATCCCGGCAGCGCTGACAAAAGAAGCCGTACAGGGCGAGACGCGAAGCGGCTATCTGCTGCCTGGATTTATCGATATCCATGTCCATGGCGGAAACGGCGCAGACTTTATGGATGCAAACCCGGAGGTGCTGGATCGGATCACTTCCTTTCATGCTTCACAAGGTACGACATCCATGCTGGCAACAACGATGACCGCCCCTAAAGACCGCATTGAGCAGGTTTTGGCCGGGGTTCACGCGTATATCTCCAGAGGCTCGGATTACGCGCAGCTTGCAGGGGTTCACCTTGAAGGACCGTTTATCAGTCCCAAGTGGCCAGGGGCACAAAATCCGGAGCATATCGCGTTTCCCAATGTAAACTGGGTTCAGGAATGGCACGATAGCTACCCGGGGTTAGTCAAACAGCTTACACTTGCTCCTGAAAGGGAGGGGGCTTTGGAGTTGATTTCCTGGCTCAGGGATCATGATATTACTCCTGCGCTGGGACATACCGATGCGTCCTTTGAGGATGTTGAAGCCGCGGTGGAAGCGGGGCTGCGCCATGCTGTTCATACCTTCAACGCGATGACACCGCTTCATCACCGCAAACCGGGTGTGGCTGGAGCCGTCATGTATGACCAGCGCATCGAAGCCGAAGTGATCGCGGATGGCATTCATGTGCATCCGGCGGCCGTTGCCGTGTTGGCCAGACTAAAGCAGGATCACAACCTGATCCTCATTACGGATGCGATGTCCGCCGCCGGGCTTGAGGACGGTCATTACATGATCGGAGATCTCCCTGTCATCGTACAGGCAGGAGTTGCGCGTCTGGAGGATGGAGTCACGCTAGCGGGCAGCACGTTAACGATGATTGAAGGCTTCCGCTTTCTTGTGCAGAAGGTCGGCCTGAGCATCACCGAAGCATCCCTTGCCGCGAGTCTGAATCCGGCGATGTCCATCGGAATCGATAAGCAGACTGGGTCGCTTGAGGTTGGCAAGCAGGCTGACATTCTCTTCCTGAGCCCCGATTTGGACCTGAAGACGGTCTGGATTCATGGCAAACCGCTGGCATCGCCAAGACTGTAAATTGGCAATATGCCAAAAAAAATAAGGTCCCTGGTTCGCCAGAGGCCTTTATTTGTTGCATAATCAAATTTTCAATTAAGTCTTGCTTGCACGATCAGGCGCCGCTCTCCCCCAGGGGTGCAGGTGATCAATGTCAAAATCGACTCCTCCCCCTTATCGGCAATTACGGATAGATCGGTCGGATCAACAACAGTAATCCGATCGACGGTGTACACAAACTTTCCTGACGGAGTGGTTACCGGGATGGTATCGCCAAGTTTCACTTCATCCAGCCTGTTGAAAAGCCGTCCTTCGGTTCTTGCCCGATGAGCTGCTATTGCCACATTCCCTACAGCTCCAATCGCCGCAGTTTCGGACATGTGTACGGTAGCATGGCGCATATTCTCCTGGGTCGCCCCTTCCAGAACCGGGAGCTTGACCCCGATCACCGGAATCTCAATGACGGCAATGGGTGTCTCTCCGTCTACATTCTTTAACAGTTCGGGCTGGACCATGGGCGCAGATTCATCTGCTTCTGCTTCCGCCAGGAGGCGGGATGTCCGCTGGTATTCGGCGGCTAAGGACGGATTCTGTCCGCCGTTTTGCTGCTCTGCTTCCCACTGAGCAGTCTTCTGCATCAGCTCATTCTGCTTATGATCTTCTTTCCATTCCAGCAGCGTGGGAGCAATGATAATCAGGCCACCAAGCAAGATCAGCAAATATGGCAGCAGCCTGCGCATATGTTTATCAGCCCCTTCCTGTTTCAAAATTGTCTACTCCATAATACACGTTTTTAATTGCATGAAATCAGATATATTGTATCTGTCACTTCTCAACATTTTCTACACAAAAGCCTTTGCCGACAACATTATGTAAAATGAACAAGCCGCGTCCGTCACGGTCACGGAACACGGCTTGCTCAGATGCATCTACACACAAGTTACCGATTGCCGCTAATGGTCGAATTTCCGCGGTTGATGGTTCCTGCTCTTGGACCGATTCCATCCAAGCCGATTGTTCCCGCTGGAAATAGACGATCTGTCAACGTCCGGAAATCATTCCTCATCCCGCTAAAAGGCAGGCCATTTCCCAAATCACGTGCATAACCGCCCATCCGGGTCACAAAATCAGGATCATTGGATACGTAGACATGCTTAATATGTGGTGCATACTGTTTTACTTTGTTCGCCACTTTGTTGCGGACATGGCTTGGTAATGCAGTTGTGCCTGTTCCGGAAGTTCCGTATAATCTGTTGTTATCAGCTATAGACCCGCGTGGAACGGGGCCATAGTTATTGCCTGTCAATCCAGGAGCGATTCCGCTGGTTGTATACGGAGCTCTTGTGCCCACTGTGCCACGTATGCCCATATTCCCCATATCTGTCGTCCGTTCCCGCATCGTCGCATTCGTTCCGCGCCGCCCTTCCTGGGAAAGGGCCACATAAGCACTGTTATCGTTCACCAACACCGTTGCGTTGCGGATTCCCTTCATCTCCGAAATATGCCGGGACAGCACTGCACTATACCGCATATTGTCGAAATTCCGAGTACCGACAACATTTGGGCTCAGATTGTCCAAATTCCGAGTGCCGACAACATTTGGGTTCAGACGGTTCCGCATATCAGTGGAATTGACGCCAAACCGGTTGATCCGGTTCGTATCCGTCACGCCATAACGGATGTTTTGGGTACGGACGCCGTTGCCGTTATCACGGTAGCCGCATCCTGCAATCCCGAACATACTGGCAATCAAAGCCGCCGACACGGACAAAGTAATTACTTTTTTTGCTCCAGGCATCAGCTCATCCTCCATGAAGTTAGTATGTGAGACAGGCTATAGGATGCGCGACGGAATAGGGGTTTATCCTGAGATGTTCTGGATGAGGGGGGCGGCGATTCTCCTTATGCATAATGGGGATTTTCTTTGGGCGCTCCGAGAACGAAGCATTCCTCCAATCGCTGTTGACCCTTCGGGCCAAAGGCGACCGCTCCGCTTTATCCGGAATTGCTTCGTTCTCTCCGCTGCTGCGTGCAATCCCCTGCTTAATGCAAAAAGAAGAAATCGCCGCCTGAAAGGGGCTTATAGGTTTGAATGGCCGAGAACAGGGAACTAATTCCTGTTCTCGGCCTGCTCTATTTCTTCAACATTGGCGGCAGAAACTGCATAAGCCCAATTGCTGTCAGGGGGGATAATCCACACTGTGTCTGTCTGGCCAGTCGTTGTCCAGCCCTGATAAACCTTGGGGGCTTTACCTTCGTCCAAGGTTACGGTCAACGTAAAACGGTGCGATTCCTCCTTGAGCTCCGACGTGCTGCGGAGCTGTTTGGACGTGGAGGTATTAATTAACTTGTCCGATAATGACGAAGCGTCCTCCTCCTTGATCTGCTTTCCGTTGAGGGTCCAGTCCGGGCCGGATTCCCCTCGTTTCAGTACCCAGGAGAAGGATGTGCCTTCCCACTCCAATGCCGACAAATGAGCCTTGTCCCATTCAAATGGGGTGGTATCGGTAAATTCGGTTGCGCTCAGCAGCATCCCCGATAAGCCGTCCTGCGCGACGGAAATGACCGCTCCGCTCTCCAATTGAACGTAGGAGGAGCTGCCGGATGGCAGCGTGCTTCCCACCGCCAGCTTATGAACCGCACCCTCGTTTCCGGTTACCGTGATGTTCCAGCCATGCTGGCCGCCAATACCATACTTTTCCGGGTTCTTGGGCTGCTCCTCTATCATGTCACCGGCCGTTGCTGCTTCAAGCGCGTTCAACCAGTTATCAACGGCATAGCTGTTTAACGGGTACGCATGAGGAAGCTTCATAACCCATTCGTCATTCTGCTTTATCATTTCAACAGGGTCACCGCCGGTCTGTTCAATCCTGATTCCGGTTACGACTTCACGATGAACCGCCATCAGCTTCTGCGGCACCGGATCGGATGCGCGAAAAAAATTATGGCTGCTGGCATACACGACACCGGCGGCAAAAATAAGCACCAACACCAGCGTAGGTATCCATTTTCTCATGCTTTTCGTCTCCTCCACCACAGAAGCAGGCCCACTGCAGCAAACAACAAAGGAATAACAGCAACCGCGATCACGAAAACACTTCTCGCCTGAACAGGCGTCAAGTAGGCAACCTCGTAGTTTTGCTGCTGGCGAGGCCGAATCGTGAGATCATTCGATTGTTCCCGCAAATAATTGAGTGTATTCAGCGCAAAATCCCGGTTTCCGCCATTCATAAATTCCGTATCGCTAAACAGCGAGGAAGTGCCCAAAATGACCGCTTTCGGTTTGCCTTCCTGCGTATCCGCCGCAAACCCCAAATCAACGGGTCCCTTCGTGTCCTGCCCCTCGTTATACTCGGTTTCGTTATTGAGCAGTCCCTGAATATTGGTCTCTGCATAGCTGTCATCCGAGGACTGCAGCAGCGACGTCAGCTGCCATTTGGATTGCTCCTCCGCTTTGACGCCGATGGACAGCGACAGCATCGGGAACAGGTTGGATTCAGACAGCTTGCGTGTAATATCATGATCGCCAAAGCCGGGAACAACCCACAGCGGTCCAAGGGTGCTGGTCTGCGTGTTGTCCACGGTTACCGCATGAAGATCGCTCACTCCGTAATCGGAGGCCAGCTTATCGATATTGGTCCAGGCCGATTTCATTTCCTGATTAAAACCGAGCGCCAGCAGCAGCTTGCCCCCATTCCCGAGATAGGTGCGGATTGCTTTCAATTCTGCCGTGCTGATATCCCGCTGCGGCCCTATCATCGCCAGCACTTCCGCATCCTCAGGCACCGCACCGTCGCGGTTCAGCTGTACTTCTTCTGCGGTGACATTGCCTTGCTGCAGAGCCGAATTCAGGCTTGTCATACTGGACAGCGGAATTTCTTCATGCCCCGTCAGGAAAGCAACCTTGTGCTTCTCGGCAGAGGATAAGGTCATCAAAGCCGAGGTCAGCTGCTCCTCACCGGAAAATTCATAATTGCCTTCCTGATCAACCGCCCGGAAAAGCGTTCCGATATCGATGGTCCGCCGCTGCTCTCCCTGCTCCAGCACAATCGATGCAGAGGATACCCCGTACTGCTGCGCCAGCGCAGGCTCCTGATTCAAATCATACTGCTCGATTTTCAACTTGCTGCTGTGCTTTTTATATTCATCCAGCATGTCCGAAACATCCTGATTCAAACGCTGGTTGGCCGATGTGCCGACCGTAAAAGCAATGATGCGCACATCCCCGCCAAGATTCTTCAAGGCAGTCAGTGTCTGGTCTGACAGCGTATACTGCTTGCCTGCCGACAGATCCAGCTGAAAGCCGCTCAAAGAACGCAGGAACAGCGTCAACAGGATAAAGATGCCGATAAGAGCCGCCGACAGGATCAGGCTGTTGGTCCGGCTTAGCCATTTTTTCATGCCAATCACCTCCACCTCTTCCGCTCGACAACCTGTATGCTGAGCAGCAGGAACAGAACGGCAAGTGTAATATAAAAGAGAACATCCGCGCCGTTGATGAGTCCTTTGATAAAGCTGTTAAAACGTGCGGACAGCGAAAACGGCTCAAGCCATTCCCGCAGCTCGCTTCCGCTTCCGAAGGAATTCAGCATCCAGAGGCCCACCAGCAGGATAATACCTGAAACAGCAGCCACCATCTGGTGCTGGGACAGCGTGGATGCAAACAACCCGACCGCCATCATGGCTGCTCCGAGCAAAAACAAACCTAATGCCGAAGTAAACACGGTATTGTAATCAAGATTGCCAAAATAGGACATCATAACAGGGTAGAGCAGGCTGAGCAGAACAAGCACCGCCATCATGACCAATGAGGCCAGATACTTGCCAATCATAATTTCCGCCGCGCTAGCCGGTGATGTCAGCAGCAGCTCGTCCGTTCCCTGGCGGAATTCCTCTGCCATCAGTCTCATGGTCAGTAGCGGAATGACAAACATAAGCAGAGAAAGCGTATCCCCCAACACAAGCCTGTAGTCCACGATGCTCGGTTGATAAAAAACAAAGCTTGTATAAAAAAACAGACCGGAAATCAGTGTATACACAGCCAATATAAAATAAGAGGCCGGGGTCCAAAAATAAGCGTGCAGCTCCTTACGACAGATGGCCAGCATTCTCTTCATCCTGTGCCTCCTTCCCGTCAACCGGCGCAAGCCCGGCAGAGACTTCGCTGGTCGTCAGCTTTTGGAAAATCTGCTCCAGACTCATATTCTCTTTCTTCATTTCCAGGACAGGAATACCGGCTTCCGACAGCAGATAAAAGAGCGGCTCACGGAAATCCTCCCCTGATCGCCCTGTCAGAAGAAGACGGACTGTTCCTTGAACCTCGGCTTCCGGATTATCTTTCAACACTTCCGCACTTGCATGCTCCCACTCACTGAACACACTTTGAATACGGCTTTCTTCTCCCTTCAGCTCTACGGCCACCTTAAACGGCTCATCCCCTCTGCCACCGATAGAATCCGGTGAGCCATCTAAAACAAGCTTACCCTGATTAATAATGAGCACCCGGTTGCACAATGTGCTTACCTCGGGCAGGATATGTGTGCTAAGCAGCACCGTATGCTGCTCCCCCAACTCACGAATCAGCTGGCGGATTTCCAGAATCTGATTGGGGTCCAGACCGGAAGTAGGCTCATCCAGTACGAGCAGATCAGGCTTGTGAATGATGGCTCCGGCCAGCCCAAGTCTCTGTTTGTAGCCTTTGGACAGACTGCGCACCAATTGGCGCTCCCGCCCGTTTAATCCGAGCCTGCTGATCATCTCGCTGATTCTGGCCTTCTGCTCCCTGGCCGCCACATCCCGCAAGCTGGCTACAAAGCTCAAGTAGCCGGAAACGGTCATGTCATGATAGAGCGGCGGATTTTCCGGCAAATAACCGATGCGTGAGCGCACCCTGCGTCCCTGATCGTGCACCGATATACTGTCAAGCAGAACCTGTCCCTTCGTCGGCTGCAAATAACCTGTAATTAACCGCATGGAGGTCGTTTTGCCTGCCCCGTTCGGACCGAGAAAACCGACGATCTCGCCCCGCTGCATGGAGAAGTTCAGCTCTCCAACACCGCGTCCCCCTTCAAACCTTTTGCTTAATTGGTTTACCTCAAGCATGCATCCCATCCTTTCTTTTTGATAGTATTCTTTTATCGTAGTGCTGCAGATATAAACCAAGCTTAAAGTCGCTTTAATGAAAGCTTAAAAAAATGTGTCCGAAATGTGAACTTCAATTCCATGCATACATTTCCTCTGACCTGCATATTCTGCATAACCGCAACTTCTGCTGGATATTACCGGAGCTCTCGTCTGAATGAATACATTCAATTTCTTTTCATGCACCCAGAAAGGGGAGAACGACAATTAAAATATTGTTCACCTTCTATGTACCAAGCGGCGGAATGGAAACACTGAACCGCCAGCGCTGCACAGTACTCGCGCGCAGCGGAATGGAATGTCACCTGCTGTATTACCAAATCGGTACGGGCAAGCAAAACCTGATGAACAATGACATCCCGGTATTTGTCGTCTCTGGCGACAACGAGCTTCTGAATATTGTTCATTCCAACCAATACGATGCGATCATCATCGCCACAGATTATCATTTGCTGAGCAAACTGCGTCAATCGGGCTATAACGGTGCGCTCATTTATGAAGCGCAGGGATTCTCAACTATGGAAGAGGCTGAAAATACGGTGACTGCGGCCGCACCGATCCTGTATAACTGCTGCAACGGGGTGCTTGTGCCAACAACCTCGTATCTTGTTGAACTGTTCACCAGGCTATGCCCGTCGCTCAACCTTTTCTCTTTTCCGAATGTGCTCGACACCTCTACAATCCGTTATACAGCAAACATTCCCCCTTCCGATCCGGTTGTGGCCTGGATCGGAAGGCTTGAGCCCAATAAAAACTGGAGACATTTCCTGGATATTTCTTTATTGCTGAGACAGCAATTCCCCAACCTGGGGTTGTGGATGTTTTATGACGATACCCTTTCACAGCCGGATGACAGGAATCAGTTCGAATACTTGCTCAGTACCCATGGCTTATCCAATGTTGTTGAAAAATTGAACAATATCCCACATCATAAAATGCCTTATTATTACTCCATGATCGGTGATTCCGGGGGTTTTCTTCTTTCCACTTCCCTGCTCGAGGGTTTTGGTTATGCAGTAGCAGAGGCTATGGCCTGCCGCTGCCCGGTGATTAGTACCGATTCCCACGGGGTACGGATCTTAATCAGACATAATGAAACGGGGAAATTTTATGTGCATGGAGATCTTGATCAAGCGGCAGCAGAAGGAGCAGAGTTGATAACAGATCATGCCTTGCGCGAGCATATCCGCCAACAGGGAACGGACATGGTCGCCGGACTGCTGAACGCCGATTCCTATGTCCACTCCTTCCGCTCCATGCTGCATTCACTGGGATTAGCCAATTAGCGGTTATGAGTGACTAACCCGCAGCAGCCCTCCAACTGGTCACCGGAGGGCTGCCTGTCTGTCCTATTCATCCAACATTGTTCAACCAACTGTCATATGTCTGCCTTAATCCTTTTTCAATACTGTAAGACGGCTTCCATCCAAGCAGCATACCGGCTTTAGCATTCTCAAGACAGCTGTGCCTGATGTCCCCCGTTTTGGCCGGCGTATGCACAGACGTCAAGCCCTTGCCATGCAGGCCGAGCAGATAGGAAGCCAAACCGTTGATCGTAGAAGTAAGGCCTGTGCTGACATGGACTGTGCTTTGACTGGCTTTCCGGGCAGCGGCCATATTGGCCTTGACGACATCATATACATAAATAAAATCCCTCGTCTGTTCGCCATCCCCGTGAATTTGCAAGGGCTCCCCTTTCACCAGCCGTTCCATGAACAAAGCTACAACGCCGCCTTCTCCTTTTACCCCTTGGCCTGGCCCATATACATTGCTGTAACGCAGAATGGTGTATTCTACTCCATAAAGATGGTGAAACAAACGGATATAACATTCCGCAGCCAGCTTGGATTGACCATAGCAGGAAATCGGGACCGTGGGGTCTTCTTCTACGATTCGTTCCTTTTGCAGCTCTCCGTATATCCCTGCCGTTGAAGAAAAGACGATCTTGCATCCCGCCTCCCTGCAAGCTTCCAGAATACGAAGTGTACCCATAATATTAACATCGGCATCCTGCCATGGCTGCCGAATGGAATGCTGAACGTCTGCCTGAGCAGCAAGATGAAAGACAACGTCAGGGCGTTCCCGCTTGACGATCTCGCCGGCCTCCATGCTGCGGATATCCATCTGATGAAACACCGCTCTTGCATCCAGTCCCGCAGTACTTCCGCTTGAGAGATTATCCAGCACGTGCACCTCGTATCCGGAATCGGTCAGGGCACGGACAAGATGGGTCCCGATAAAGCCGGCTCCTCCGGTTACAACAGCCTTCACTGACCTCACCCTCCTGATCTATTTGAAAGTGGCATTTGATAACTCATTAAATGCATGACTTCGACCAAGAGTATGGACCAATACAGGATTATTTCAAAAAAGGCAATCGTCCAAGCCGGCATTCCTTTTCCACCATATAATGAGAGCAGCCAGCTAAAAAGGAGGCTTTATCTATGTCTGTATTCCGCTTGTCCACCGGACAGCATATTCATTGTCCAAGCCAAGATATTGACAGCATACAAATAACCATCCAGAACTGTGGCTTACACCAAACTGACGTTTTGGTGGAGGTAGACAGCCCCAACGGCCTACTGCTGCGTGAGCTCCGCACCCTGAAGACTCAGAACGATTTTCCGTCTTTATTCATGATTAAAAACATTGCTACAAATGGAAACCCATTCATCCTGCAAGTTGTGTCGAATACCCGGAATAAGGATACCCTGCTTGTCCTCGTAGAGCTTATGAAAGACAGTACGATTATTGCCAGTCATACGAACAGGGACTTTACGATTCTGGAATAATAATAAGAGGGGAAAGACTGAAAGTGCCCCCCTATAATAGACATTGGAAAACACCCCCTGGGAACCAATGAATTATAGGGGGTGTTTTTTTATGTCATAAAACAGAATTTTTGTTTGGCCAAAGCGCCTTCTGATACACCTTAAGAAGATTTCCGATCATTAGATCCATTGACCAATACTCCGTCCCCCACGCTTTAGCTGCAGCTCCCATATGGGCACGAACTTCATCATGAGCCAGAAGAAACTCAAGATGGGAGGCTAACATATTTACATCCCCCACGGGTGAGACGAGGCCTGTGACTTCGTGCTGAACCATCTCTGGCAGCCCCCCCGCATTGGACACAACAACGGGCAACCCTGATACCTGGGCCTCCATCACTGAAAAAGGCTGGTTATCCTGAATGCTGGGGTGTACAAAGATATCCGCCTGCTGGAGCAGAGCGGGAATATCCGAACGATGACCCAGAAACACAACATTCCCGTCAACTCCGGCCTGAATTGCCTGTTTCATCAGATCCTCTTTCTTGTCACCTTCCCCTACGATCCAGCACACCCAGTCGCTGCGGCGCTGATTCAGGAGCTGCAGCGCGGATATGAGAAAATGAAGCCCTTTAATATAAACCAGACGAGCAGGGCAAATAATCACTTTTTTTCCGGGAGGAGCGGTTAGATCGGTGCCTTGGGCACAGATGGACCAGAATTGATCGGTGTCCAGACCGTATTGGAAAGTGCTGATCTGCTGTTCGGGAACCGAAAAATTCTGCATAAGAATGTTCTTCATCCAGGTGGTTGAAGTTATCGTTACATCTGCGGCAGCAGATCCGTAATGCTCCAAAGCCCAGTAGTATTTCCACACCGGCGATTCCCGGTAACCGGGGTCCTGATTCCGTTGCAATAAAAGTATAACTTCGCTTGCAAGTGAGCCGTGAACATTGGCAACCAAGGCGGTATGTTTGCTTTTCACCCTGCTCATGGCAAGCGCTGAGATGACATCCTGTGCATGAATGATATCATAATGGTCCAACCCGAAATAAGCTGCGGACAGCTCCAGGCAGTATCGGTCCAGCTCGACATTGCGAACCCAGGGGTCCATATTCAGCAGGGGATTCGCATTCTCATTAAGCTTTCTTTGCAGCATGGGCAGAATGAACTCCTTGCTCAATTCCCTCTCCTGGTTGACAATATAATATTTAGGGGAATCCGGCCCATTCCCGAACAGATCGACGGTATGTCCAAGCTGCTCCAGTCTGCGCTTGACCTGCAGCATAAACGGCCAGACCCCGCCCAAATGGGGGATCGGCCAGTACGTTGCCAGTAAAATATTCAATAGATCATCTCCCCCTGTCTGAAAGATAACCTCCGAACACCTCACGCCGAATGAACTCACGGGTTCTTTCGGATGAGGTGTTTTTGGACAGAATTATCTAATCAGCCTAAGCGCCCTCTGATAAGCCTGAAGATATTTTCCAATCATGTGCTCCAGTGACCAATGCTCTATCCCCCACGCTTTAGCCGCCGCTCCCATATGGGCACGAACTTCATCATGGACCAGCAGAAACTCAAGATGGGAGGCTAACGTCTCTACTTCCCCTACAGCTGAAACGAGGCCTGTCACTTCGTGTTGAACCATTTCCGGCAGCCCCCCGGCATCAGACACAACAGCCGGCAATCCGGAAACCTGAGCCTCCATCACTGAAAAAGGCATGTTGTCCTGAATGCTGGGGTGTACAAAGATATCCGCCTGCTGCAGCAAGGCAGGGATATCCTTACGCTGTCCGAGAAACACAACATCTTCAGCGATTCCCGCCGCCAACGCCTGCTGTATCAGCTCCTCTTTCTTGTCTCCTTCCCCTGGGATCCAGCACACCCAGTCGCTCCGGCGCTGCTTCAGCAATTGCAGAGCAGAGATGAGGAAATGCAACCCTTTAATATGCACCAGACGGGCAGGACAAATAATCACCTTTTTTCCATCAGGAGCGATTAGATCGGTGCCTTGGGCACAAACAGACCAGAATTGATCGGTGTCCAAACCATTTGAGATGGTGCTGACTTGCTGTTCGGGAACCGCAAAATCTTGCACAAGAATATTTTTCAACCAATGGGTAGGAGTTATGGTTACATCCGCTGCAGCAGCTCCGTTATGCTCCAAGGCCCAATAGTATTTCCACACCGGCGATTCCCGGTATCCGGGGTCCTGCTGCCAAAGCATGAATTCTCTGGCAAGTGAGCCATGGATGGTGGCAACCAGGGCGGTATGTTTGCTTTTCACCCTGTTCATGGCCAGCGTTGAAATGACATCCTGCGTATGAATGAGGTCGTAATGATCCAGTCCGAAATATGCCGCAGACAGCTCCATGCAGTACCGGTCCAGCTCAACATTGCGAACCCAGCTATCCACATGCAGCAGGGGACTGGCTGTCTCATTAAGCTTTCTTTCCTGCACAGGCAGAATGAACTCCTTGCTCAGTTCCCTCCCCTGGTTGACAATATGATATTTAGTACCATCCGGCGAGTTCCCAAACAGATCAACATGATGTCCGAGCAGCTCCATTTCACGCTTGATCTGCAGCATAAACGGCCAGACTCCGCCCAAATGGGGAATCGGCCAATACATGGCCAGTAAAATATTCAATAGACCTTCACTCCCTATTTGGGTCCTTCCAGCAAAACTGTCAAAATCCTCTGATCAGGCAATATATACTGTTCCGGAAGTCCTATATTGATCCTGTTCCAGATGCTATAATCCACATACAGATCCGGATGTGATTGCTGAACGGCAAATATCCCGTTGTATAAATCACTGATCACTTGAACTCTCATCGTACTCCTCCCTTTTCTTTCGCCTGCTCTGAAACCTGTTCATAAACCTGAAGAATTCTTCCGATCATTTGATCTATTGACCAATGTGCTGCCCCCCACGCTTTAGCCGCCGCTCCCATATTGACACGGGCTTCATCGTGAGACAGAAGATATTCAAGATGGGAGGCTAACACATTTACATCTCCCACGGGTGAGACGAGGCCTGTCACTTCGTGCTGAACCATTTCCGGCAGCCCTCCGGCATTGGACACCACAGCAGGCAATCCCAGTATCTGCGCCTCTATCACCGAAAAAGGCATGTTATCCTGAATGCTGGGGTGTACAAAGATATCTGCCTGCTGGAGCAAAGCGGGAATATCCATCCGATGACCAAGAAACATAACATCCTGACCGATTCCGGCCTGAAGCGCCTGCTGCATGAGCTCCCCTTTTTTCTCCCCTTCTCCCACGATCCAGCACACCCAGTCGCTTCGGCGCCGCTTCAGCTGCTGCAGAGCGGAGATGAGAAAATGCAGCCCTTTAATATAAACCAGACGGGCAGGACAAATCATCACCTTCTTTCCGGGAGGCGCGGCCATATCAGTGCCGCTGGCGCAGACGGACCAGAATTTATCGGTGTTCAGACCATATTGGAAGACAGTGATTTGCTGCTCGGGAACCGCAAACTGCTGTACAAGAATGTTCTTCATCCAGTGGGTTGAAGCTATCGTTACATCCGCGGAAACGCCTCCGTAATGCTCCAAACCCCAGTAATATTTCCACACCGGCGATTGCCGGTATGCGGATCCCTGATCCCGTTCCAGACCAAGCATGACTTCCCTTGCAATCGAGCCGTGGATGCTGGCAACCAAGGGGGTGTGTTTGCCTTTCACCCTGCTTATGGCAATCGTTGAGATGGCATCCTGTGTATGAATGATATCGTAATGGTCCAGCCCGAAATAAGCCGCAGACAGCTCCATGCAATACCGGTCCATTTCTATTCCGCGAACCCAGGCATTCATATGCAGCAAGGGAGCCGTCGCCCCACTAAGCTCTCTTTCCAGCACAGGAAGGATGAACTCCTTCCCCAGCCCCCTCCCCTGGTTGACCATTTGAAATTTAGGAGGATCCATCCCATTTCCAAGCAGATCGACGGTATGCCCAAGTTTCTCCAGTCCGCGCTTGATCTGCAGCATAAACGGCCAGACTCCGCCCAAATGGGGAATCGGCCAGTATGTTGCCAGTAAAATATTCAATAGACTTTCACTCCCTGTAAAGATGATTCCGCAAAGAAAACCTCACCCTAGATGGTCGCAGGGCATTCAGGCGAGGTTTTTTAAAAGGTTATTTACCCTCTTCCAGCAAGAGTGACAGAAGCGTCTGATCTGGCAATGTATACTCTTCATGGAGTCCCATGTTGATCTTATTCCAGATGTTATAGTCCACATACAGATCCGGGTGTGGCTGCCGAACAGTAAATATCCCGTTAAAGAAATCACTAATCACTTTAACTTTCATGGTTTTCCTTCCTTTCCCTTCGCCTGTATCCTTCATCTATATACTTTATTTGAAACACTCTCATAAGTCTGAATATATTTTCCGATCATTTGATCCATTGACCAGTGTGCCGTCCCCCATGCTTTAGCCGCCGCTCCCATTTGGGCCCGAACATCGTCGCGAGACAGAAGATATTCAAGCTGAGAGGCTAACGCATTTACATCTCCCACGGGTGAGACGAGACCTGTAACTTCGTGCTGGACCATCTCCGGAAGCCCTCCGGCATTGGACACCACAGCAGGCAATCCTGAAACCTGAGCCTCCATCACCGAAAAAGGCATATTATCCTGAACACTGGGATGTACAAAGATATCCGCCTGCTGCAGCAAGGCGGGAACATCTTCCCGGCTCCCGAGAAAAAGGACATCCCCACCGAGTCCCGCTTGCAGCGCCTGCTGCATCAGTTCCTCTTTCTTCTCCCCGTCCCCTGCGATCCAGCACACCCAGTCGCTTCGGCGCTGCTTGAGCTGCTGCAGAGCGGAAATGAGAAAATGCAGCCCTTTAATATAAACCAGACGGGCAGGACAAATCATCACCTTCTTTCCGGGAGGAGCAGCCATATCGGTGCCGTTGGCACAAACGGACCAGAATTGATCGAAATCCAGACCGTATTGGAAAGTGCTGATCTTCTGCTCGGGAACCGCAAACTCTTCCACAAGAATGTTCTTCAGCCAGTTGGTTGAAGTTATCGTGGCATCCGTGGATACACCTCCGAAATGCTCCAAAGCCCAGTAGTATTTCCATATCGGCGATTGCCGGTATCCGGCGTCCAGATTCACAAGCCTGATTTCCCTCGCAACTGAGCCGTGGATGGTGGCAACCAAGGCGGTATGCTTGCTTTTCACCCTGCTCATTGCACGCGTTGAGATGATATCCTGTGTATGAATGATGTCGTAATGGTCCAATCCGAAATATGCCGCAGACAACTCCATGCAATACCGGTCCAACTCTGCATTATAAACCCAGGTATCCATGTGCATGAGGGGAGCCGTCGTCTCATTAAGATTTTTGCTCAACATAGGAAAGATGCTCTCCTTGCTTACTTCCTTCCCCTGATTGACCATATGATATTTAGTACTGTCCGGCGCATTCCCGAACAAATCGACGGTATGCCCCAGCTTCTCCAGTTCGCGCTTGATCTGCAGCATAAACGGCCAGACCCCTCCCACATGGGGAATCGGCCAATACGTTGCCAGTAAAATATTCACAGTTCATCACTCCTTTCTGAAGGATGCCACTTGCGGGCAAGGACCTTACATATTATTTACGCCTTTCCGACCAGGACTGCCAGAATCCTCGGATCGGGCACTGTATACCCTGGAGGGAGTTCCATATTGATCTTGTTCCAGATGTTATAGTCCACATATATATCCGGATGTGGCTGACGAACACCAAATATCCTGCTGTATAAAGCACTGGTTACCATAACTCTCATCGTTTTCCTCCCTTTCCCTTCGCCTGTCCTTCACTTAGATCTGACGACTCAAACGCAAATGCGTCGCAGCATTTCCTGAAAGCGGGGCTGGTAACG
This sequence comes from Paenibacillus medicaginis, assembly GCF_042138635.1. Lineage (NCBI taxonomy): Bacteria > Bacillati > Bacillota > Bacilli > Caryophanales > Paenibacillaceae > Paenibacillus > Paenibacillus medicaginis. Next base: position 48,489 of record NZ_JBHIRY010000014.1, read on the forward strand.
GGCCTGTAGCTGATCATACTCCGGTTTGATTCTAGCCGAATGCAGTTGTGTACCCATTTGGCTATGCACACGATAATTCGTCAAAGCCATATCCAGATACATCGTAAAATGACCGCCGAGCAGCACACGGTACCACATATCCAGATCATGCGTGTAAGGAAGGGTCTCATCGAACAGGCCGATTCGACCAAACAGTTCCCTTTTGAACATGACTGTACATCCATTCACCGGGTTGGCCGTGGCAAAGCACTCCAGAAACTGCCTGGTGGAGATAAACGGCTCGCCCGCGCGCAGCTTGGTTATCTTGCCTTGGTCATCGATATAATTAAAATTGGTATGGGAGATGAAGGACTTATGCTCCTGCATAAAATAAACCTGATTATTGATTTTATCGGGGTGAAAGGCATCATCTGAGCTCAGCCACGTAATATAGTCTCCGGATGCATGACGGATGCCGTGATTTAACGCACTCGCGGTGCCGCCATTAGACTTGCCAAGATAGTGAATATATTTGAGGTAAGGCTTCACCCTGTCCTTATGATCCGTCGAACCATCATCCACAAGAATGACTTCAATCGCCCGGTAGCTCTGGTTCAATGCACTGTCCAGAGCCTGTTCAACGTAATTACAGTTATAAAATGGAATAACGATCGATACCTTCGGTCTGGATCTCATACCTCCCCTTCCTCTCCGTTTCGAAAATAATCCAGACAATCAGCCAGCGACTGGTGTAATGGAATGGACGGGCTCCAGCCCCTTGCCTCCAGCCATTCCGCCCGTTGCAGCTGTCCCGGGGCTGCTTCTCCTTCCTGCCCCCATTCAATTTCCGCCTGCCGGCCGCTCCCGGACAGTGACAGCATATGATCGACCACGGTGCCAAGCCCCTGTTCGGTTCCCGAGCACACCGGATAGACCTTTCCGCTCTCTCCCTGCTCCAACAGCAGCTGGTAGGCCCGCAGCGCATCGCGGACATCCAGGAAATCACGGACCGCCTTTCGTGAGGAGACATGGAAAGGTCCCGGGGACTCTTTCCGCTCGGAACGGACAATATGACGTGCCAGCAGAGCGCAAAATCCGGTGGATGGCCCCGGTCCGATCAAATTGGAGGACTCTGCCGTCACAACCTCCTGCTTGAACAGAACGGACCAGGACCGGGCTGCAGCCTGCTGCAGCCCTTTACTGAGACCATACGGGTGGACAACACGCTCTGGTGCTTCAAGCGATGCCTTCAGTCTGGAGCCAGCCACCAAAATTCTGCACTGCGGAAGCTGGCGCAACGCATCAAGCAGATACACCGTACCCATCACGTTGGCCTCCATAAAACGAACAGGATGCTCCCATGATTCGGACACCGCATTTTTGCCGCCAAGGTGGAGAACATAATCCGGATTAAGACTGGCGACAAGCTCCCGCAGACGCTGATGATCCAGAAGATCACACTGGTAATAGACCACATTATCCAAGCCTTCGGGTTGCTTCCGGGACTCGCGAACGAGCCCCGCAACGCTCATGCCGATCGAAGCAAAGTGAAGACAAGCGTTCAAGCCAGTAAATCCGGCGGCACCGGTAATCAGAATGACTGGCATTCTCGGGGATTTCTTATCCATAAGAGCAATTCCTCCAGCATATCGCGGTAATCGGGAACAACATATTTCATGTCCGGGCGCGTTGACCGCAGCGTCCGGTCTTGAACTGGCATATCCACCGGAATAATGGACACATCTTCTTTGCCCCAGATTTTCTGCATCAGCTGCAGTAAATCATGCTTACTCACAGGCCGCGGACATGCCAGATGAACGAGGCCGGACAGCTCCTGCTTGACAAGAACATCGATGGCCTTGGCCAGTTCGAGTGTGGTCACTCCATTCCACATCACCTGCCGGTATCCGCTAACTTCACCCTTTTGCCGCATGAACCATTGAAACAGGCCAATGCCGCCATCACGAATTTCAGGGCCGATAATGGATGTCCGTATCGTCAGATGTCCGGCCTCTACAACCTCTCCAAGTGCCTTCGATTGTGAATAGACACTGGTCCCATCAGGCTGATCCCGTTCTGCGTAACCTCCACGTGTACCGGAGAACACACAATCCGAGCTGATATGAACAAGCTTCGCGCCGACGAGATCGGCTGCTTTCCTCAGCCGATGCGGCAAAATGCCGTTGAGCTCGTAGGCTCTCACTTTGTCTTGCTCAGCAAACTGATTCAGGACGCCCACCGCGTTAATAATGACAGATGGTTGTACGGTCTTGATGATGGACTCCACCATGCCGAAATCCGCAGCGTTCAGCAGCAAACCATCCGTATCCTCCGCATCGCGTGTCGTGTAATACACACGATGCTCCTCCTGTTGTCTGAAATATTGAACCAGCATATGTCCTGCCATCCCATTCCCGCCAAAAACGAGAATCTTCATCTGATGAAGCCTCCCTGCCGCAGAATGGCCCGAATCTCGTCTTCGGACATCAGATTATACTCCGAACTGAAGCTGCTGAACGAGACCGGCGGGCAATGCTGGTAATGCTCCTTAAGACCTGGTATATTCAGCGTTGGCAGGATAATCAGGTACTGATCGTCGTACACGACGGTTGATTTGCTTTCGAAATCGCTCATCAGAATTTCATGAATTTTCTCGCCAGGGCGAGTCCCCCTTTCAACAATCTGCACATTTTTCACGCCCGAAGCTTCAATGAGCACATGAGCCAAATCGACGATCCTGCACGTCGGCATGGTGATGATAAAGATTTCGCCCCCTACACTTTCGATGGAAGCCTTGAAGAGAAGGGATATGGCGTCGCTCAGTGTAATAAAGAAGCGGGTCATATTCATATCCGTGATGGAGATGACACCCTTTTGCCGAATCTGGCTTTGGAACAGATGAACGACGCTTCCATTCGTGCCAAGCACATTGCCTCCCCGCACCGTGACAAATTTGGTCGGGCCGTTAAGCAGGTTGGCATAAACAATCAGCTTCTCGCCAATAGCTTTAGTCATTCCATAAAAGTTCGAGGGGTTGGCCGCCTTGTCCGTCGAAATGTAAATGACCTTTTCCACCTTATTGGCCAGCGCTGCCTCGATCACATTCTGCGTGCCTACAACGTTCGTTTTAAGAGCTTCATAGGGCTGATCCTCACAGATCGGAACATGCTTTAACGCAGCCAGGTGATACACGTAATCCACCCCCTGGCAGGCTGTCATAAGGGCCTCCCTGTCCCGGATATCTCCGATACAGAAGCTGAGCCGGCTGTCCTCGAAATGCCTGCTCATCGTGACCTGGCTGGACTCCCCGCGTGAGAACACGATGATCTCGCGGGGCTCGAACTGCAGCAACTGCGCAATAAGCTCATAACCCCATGAACCCGTGCCGCCAGTAACCAGAATCCGTTTATTTTTGAACATGCCTTTCCCCCCCAAGCAAATATTTGACCACTTTATCGGAAACATCTTCGACCAGGTATCCGGCTGGACACAGCCAGCCTTTGTTCATCTCCGTCATCAGCACCGTCGCACGTTCGATGGCAGGTCCATCGAGACCTGACACGACATTGCTGCCGCAATCCACGGTTTCCGGCCGTTCTGTCGTCCGGCGCATCGTGACCGTCGGCACCTGCAGAACACAGCATTCCTCCTGCACGGTCCCGCTATCGGTCAGCACACAACGCGCATGACGCTCCAGATGAACAAAATCGAAGAAACCGAAAGGCTCATGCAGTTCAATTAACGGGTGCAGGCTGATTTCCGGAAAGGCTGCGATTTTTGTAGCCGTGCGGGGGTGAAGACTGCAGATCATCCGCTGCCCGAATCTTTCCGCGATCCTGTGAAGCCCCTCCAGAATCGCTTTGAGATGAGGAGCATGGTCCACATTTTCCGCACGGTGTGCAGTAACCAGAAAATAGCCGTTCTTGGAAAGGTCAAGCTTTGTCAATATATCACTGCTGTTGATCTGGGAGTCGTAGTGCTTCATGACTTCATAAATCGGATTCCCTGTGAGGATAATCCGCTGTACGGGAAAACCCTCGCGGAGCAGATGCTGCTTGCTTTGCTCCGTGTAAGGCATATTGATGCTTGAAATAGCGTCGATGATCTTCCTGTTCTTCTCCTCAGGCACATCCAGATCGAAGCAGCGGTTGCCGGCTTCCATATGCACCACAGGAAAGCCTAGTCGTTCGGCCATCACAGCGCATAACGCGCTGTTCGTATCCCCCAGCAGCAGTACACGGTCCGGTTGCTCCCGCAGCAGGATCTCTTCCATACTTGAGAACATGGCGGACAACTGAGATCCAAGGCTGCCCGCTTTTTCCTGCAGCACATAATCCGGCTTGCGAAGACCCAGCTCACGAAAAAACTGCCCGCTCAAGCTTTCGGTGTAGTTCTGCCCGGTGTGCACGAGTACATGCTTTTCAGCCCATCTATCTAATTTTCGTAGAATCAGGCTAAGGCGGATAATCTCAGGTCTTGTACCCAGAATCGTCAGTATTTTCATCTGCCCGCCCCCTTTCTGCGCGAGCCGGTGCTCATTCTGCCTTTCCTTGCCAGTCTCTGTTTGCGTCGTCCGGTCGCGGCCCGTTTGGGAAGCCTGCGCTTGCGCCGGTCCGAAAGGCGGCTTCTTTTCTTCCCGCGCCGGGTTATGCTGCGGATTAACCGTGCTTTCCTGCGTAGACGTACCGTTCCGCGTTTGTTCGGCGCGGGTTGAGCAGGCCTGGCCGCATCCTGTACAACTGCATTCGGCTGCACCTCTGCCCCCGCCAGCTCGACCGGCGGCCCCGCAGCCGCTTCGTATAATCGCTGTGGACTAAACCACTCCGGCCGTTCATTCATCCATCGCTCGACCATTCCTCTTAACTTGCCTTGATAAGCCTCCAACCCGTAAATCCGGTCTGCCTCCAGCCGGTTGCGCCAGCCTATCGCTCTGCATTCCTCCGGGTTGCTGATGAATCGGGACACGGAGGCCACCAGACCGTCACTGTTTCCGGGCTCAACCAGAAACTCCCCGTTGCCCGTCTGCTGCATCAGCTCGGCCAGTCCGCCCTGAGCAAAGGCAACGACCGGTCTGCCATACATCAGCCCCTCAAGTGCGGTGAGACCGAAGCCTTCCTCCACCATGCTCGGCACTACTACTGCATCCATTACGCCGTACACCTTCGTCAGGGAAGCTTCAAAGCTGGTCAGGATAAACCTTTTGCTATACCCTGATTGCCGGATCATCGAAATGCATTGCGAATAATAAATGGAATCCGAAGGTTTACCGATAATCCAGAACCTGCACTGCGTGTAGCGGCTGCACAGCTTTAAAGCCATTTCAACAAAGTACAGCAGACCTTTGGCCTCGTAAATAAATGAAGAGATATACCCTACACAAAAATGGGAACCCTTCAGGCCCAACTGAGCCCTCTTTTTTTCTCTAACTTGGCTCAACTTTTCCAATTCCTCTGCACTAATGCTTCGCGAGGGCTCGACCACGCTTGTTTTTCCAGCCGGCAATCCCCGCATCAGAGGAGCGAGCACCGTATGCGATATACCAATAACCCAGTCACTGTACCGGTCGAGCACCCGTACTGCTGCAGCAGTGTGTTCATTGGTTCTGATCACTTCTGTGATTTTCCATATAACGGGAACGCCAGCCGTTTTGGCGGCTATGGCAGGCAGCACATTCACACATGTATTGGTTAGAACCAAATCCGGCTGCATACTTCTGATCAGATGCACGATTTCTCCAAAAAAAGGATCATTCCTCAACTGTTCCACCTCATGCTCCAATCCCTCATAAGGTGTGTACATGTTGTAAAGGAGCGGAAAGGCATGAATCTCGACAGTGATTCCCTTTTTCCGCGCTTCCGCCGTTACTTTCCCTTCAACCGGTGCGACCAGCACACAATCAAAATAAGCGGACATTTCCTGGCAGAAACGCAGGAGCAGCCTTTCGGCGCCCGTTATTGTAAAAGCATTACTGACGTGGCTGAACAGCATCATACGAGGTTTCATTGCCATCGGCCTCCTTTCTCCTGCTTCAATGCAGCGCCTCCGTTATGGAAACAGGATGGAAAGCATCTGATGAAGCCTATGGGCATACGTATGTTCCTTCAATGTCCGTTCAAGACCTCTCAGTGCGATCTCTTGGCGCTCCTTATCATGGGTGAGATAGTATTCGATCTTTTCGATCAACTCCTGCGGTGTACTGTAGGTTTCGATTTCCTCTCCCGGCTTATAGAAACTGGCCATGTTGTCCCGCGCATCCGTGAGCTGAAAGGCTGAGGCCGCACAGATCTCAAAACATCTCGGATTAGGGGACGCTGCCGGAATTTTCAAAATAGCATTATTGTTAACCGAATCATCCAAATGTGAACGATGCAGATTAATAACAATTTTGGAGCCGTTGTACAGTTGATTGGTATCCTCTGGCCCGTGCCATTTGTTCACATCGATTTTGCTGGCGTACTGATGATAGTTTTCGATCCGGTCCCACCAGAGGCCGTTAATCCCCGTATTGTAGGACATCAGCTGCGGCATGATTGGATTCATGAAATAGACGCGGCTCCAGTATGCTGAACCTGTGAAGTTAACATCCCGACGTACGACGGACGGAACTGTCAAAGGAAAGTAATGGTCCCGGTAAGCTGCGAAGGGTAAATAGTGTACAGAGGAGCAGCCCAGCTGGCGGTAAAGATCAATGCAATTGATCTCCAGGGTGAAGATATCATCAAAGTGGGGAGCCATTTGGGATGTTGTGTCGGTATAATAGGGATCATCTGTCAGCCATACAGCAGTCCGGATGCCTTTGTTGCGAATATCATCTACCTGATTTAATGGAATCTCCATGCCATCCAGCGCCAATACCAGGTCAGGTTTAACCTGAGCGGCAATATCGGCAATCTGCTGGCGCGGATCCGCAATCGTCACCTGCCGCACCATATCCTGCAGTGTTGCAATAATGGCCTGATCTATCGGCGAATATGGATACAGCTTGCCGGAGGACACATACAAAATGTGCAGCGGGCGTACCGGGAACGCTGTTCCCCTGCGGGCGGCAATGGCATTCGCTCTCCCCCTGAAATAACCTTCTTCATAGCCGGCATGCATCCCGCTTTCACGTCCTCTATTGTAGGAGACAGCCGCAGCCAATGAATTTACATTTACCGGTTGCTGCTCTTCCATGCAGTTCACTCCTGTTCGTTGGGATTCCGGATGCTCTAACTCAAGGCAAAGTTCAGCAGCTTCGGTATTCGGCTTGTAAACGTATGGTTTTGTCGTGTCGTATGCACGCCCCGCCAGGCAATATGCTCACGCTGCATGCTGTGTTTCAGGTAGTAGTTTATTTTGGCCTTTAACTCATCTGCGTTCTCGAACGTTTCGAGATCATATCCGGGGCGGTAATGATTGCCCAAGTCATCACGTATATCGGTCAACTGTAATGTCCCGCACGCGCTGATCTCGTAGGTTCGCGGATTGATGGACATCGCAGACTGCCGGTAGGTGTTTTTGTTGTCCATACCCATTTCGCTGGGACGGTGAAGATTAATCACAATCTTCGAAGCATTGTAATAATTCACCGTCTCCGTCGGCTCCATCCAGCCGTCCCGGATAAACTTTCCGAGCAGATCGGTTCGCTTCAGACGATTCCAATGTCCACCTGCAATCATCACCTTTTTATCCGCCAGAAAAGGCGCAAGCTGATCAAACAGTTCCACCCTGTTCCAGAATCCACTCCCTATGAAACAGACATCATATTGGAAGTCGACGCGGCGGGGACGAAAAATCTGCTCATCCACCCCAAGAGGCATGTAGTGAACATGTTCGGCGCCAAGCGACCGGTAAAACGGGACACAGGACAGCTCGTGGGTAAATACAACATCATACTGCAGCGCGATGACGGAAGTTTCTTCTGTAAAGTAGGGATCATCTGCAAACCATATCCCTGTTCGAATACCAAGTGCCCTTACGTTCTGAACCTGTTCAAAATGATCTGGCGGAAACACATGTAGCCCGTTCATAACCAGCATAAAGTCGGGGCGAAAGGCCGCTGCCGTCTCAAGCATCGTTTCCGGTGTCCCTATCAGACACTCTTTTGTACACCGCTGAAGTGCCTCAGCCACTCCTCCATCTATGGCCTGGAACCCTTGAGGGATGAACAGAACCCGGCAATCTATCATCTGCGGATATACAGGGGTACGCTCCACCATCGCCTGGCAGCCTCCCAGTCTCCTTCCCTCGCTGTAGCCGAGGCGGAATAAACTGTCTCTCCTTTTTATCCTTCGACGTTTCGCCACCAGCATCACCCGTCTTCTTGTAGACTCGACTTCCGTCTCTTAACCTATATATGCCGCAGCGTAAGAGGTATCATGGACGACTGTCTCCGTAAGGACAAAAAATGGCGATTGTCCACTCTTAATCCGCCTATGTCATAGAAGCAACCCTTTAGATATCCAAAAAAAGAAAAACGGCAGCCAGCCACAAGCAGATGCCTGCGGCTGATTGCCGTTTTTAACGTTCGCCTATAAGGCCTACGCCTGATTGGACAGACTGCTGCCTTCTTCGTAGCCTTTTGCAAAACCTTGGTCGAAACCTTCCTGGTAAGCATCCTCATACCCTTTATTGAATGCCGTTGCATCATGGGGCAGCATCGTACCGGGCGCGACGCCCACTGCCTGTGGGTCAATTACCGGTGCCTGGGCAGGAACCGTGGGCGTTTCAACCGGAACTGTAAAATCCCGCGGGTGGACACGCTGCTTTGGACGAAGAAAGCGCCGTCGTCTCAATAGCTTTGGCGTCCGTTTACGCCGGAGCAATCCTCTTCTCCGTACTTTCGGCCTGCGTATGCTTCTTCTCTTTAAAAGGGGTTTTCCGTAGCCCAATCTTTTTTTGCCTGTTTTCTTCCTGAGGCTAAGTTTCAGTTTCATACGGTTCCTCCTTCCTTGCATGCCGGTCTGACACAGGGGCATATACACCTTTCATCCTGCTCATCCACGGCAGGGCGGGGCTTCCCTTCACCTGCCGATTCAACGAGATCCCTGTGACTTTGATCATACGGGTAATCTGTTCCTGGTAGGACGCCAGAAGACAAAGCGTTTCCTCCAGACTCTTGGCTGATATGCCCGAATGGGGAATGACATCCGATACGCTGTTCATCATCCTTGCTACAGCCTGCTGGCTTGCAGCAATCGATTCCAGAAACGAAAGCTTTACCTCCTGCTCGCTTCTCCCGTTCATGTATCGAAATCTTCCCCGCCCATGGCATCTCCCATAAATCCGCCCATGCCGCCCGAACCGGAACCTTCGTCTCCATCCAGCAGTGCCTTCATGTTATTGCAGAGCCCTGTCTGCACGCGGGTTAACCCCTCCAGCATTTCGACCAGCTGCCCGTGAATTTCCAGCGGCTTTTTAAGCTGGTCCTCGTGCTGCTCGAAGGTCTGAGCTCCGACATGATTGATGATCCAGTTGCGGGCCTTCTCAGCTTCAACTGTTTTGGCCTCCAGGATCATAGCGATATCCCACTGCATTTTTGCAGCAGATTCCAGCATACGCATCATGGCCTGTTCTCTGCTCATGCTTTCCTCACCGCCCGATTCACATCTACTCCTCGTCCTGCACGTTCATTTCCTTCTTTACCCTCTCCAGAATCTCCGCCATGGACTCCTGCAGATCGGCGAGACCATTCAGGTAATCGATCACACTTTTATTCACTGCGGACGAGTTGTCCATCAGCCCTTCCAAACTGCCGAAATCCGGGTCCTCATCCGGCAAATTATGAATAATTTGCGCCATGCGGACGGCGACATGTCTTTCCGTATCCAGCAATCTGGCCAGTTGTTCCTGGGCTTGGGATATATGCTGCATAATTTCATTAACCTTCTGTTCCATATGCTTTTCCCCCTTGCTCCGATTTACCCTGACTCCAAATCGCTTACCAGCATGCACAGAATCTGTACTGACGTCTATACATACCTATTCAAAATCAGGGCTCCTGGTTCTTAAGAAAAATATATATCGACGCACATTCAATGAACTCCCCATTTTCTCCTAAAACACGGACTTGGCAGCTCCTGTCGGTTTCTTGATATAACGTCCGGGATCCACCCGCCATTTATCTACAAACCGTTGATAATTACGCTGTATCAGTTCCTTCAACGCTTCCTCTTCCATCAATTTGAAGCTTGCGCTTCCCTTATGGTGGACAAAGCAATCGCCGCATGCAAGCAAGCGGAATCCATGCGCCCGAACCCTGAAGCAGTAATCGTCATCCTCATAATGGCCACCGCTGAAGATCTCATCCAGATACCCTACCCTCTCCAGCAGCTGCCTGCGGAATAAAAGGCAGAGGCCCACAAGTCTTTCCGTTTCGATCCAACGGGTCGGATCGCTCCGATTGTTGCCTGTGGCAAAGCGCAAAAAAGCTTCCATGCTGTCCGCTCCGGTCTCCACCTGCTGAATGCCGCTAGCGTAATTGGTGACAGGCCCCACCATTCCGACATGCTTGCTGCTGTGCAGCGCAGTATACAAATTGTTCAACCAGCCCGGCATCACGGTCACATCATTGTTCATCAGGAGCAGATGATCGCCCGCAGCCAGCTTTAATCCCATATTACAGGCGGCCGCATAGCCGCGGTTGTCCGGATTCCAAATGCTGATGATCCGCTCTTTTTCACAATAAGCCCATGTTCCGTCATTCGAACCGTTGTCAACAACAATGATTTCATAAGGGAGGTCCGAAAAATTGCGGATTGCATCCACACACGGCCGCAGCAAATGCAGGCCATTGTAGGTTGGAATAATAATACTAATCAGCGCAATAGCCCATTCCTCCTTCTGGCAAGGTCAACCCGGACCATAGATGGAGACGCCGGAATCCTGCCTCTCCCCGTCATGGTGAGCACATAAGCCACAGCTTCGGCATGATCGCCCACAATCAGTGCTTCCACCGGATTACCGGCTCCCTGGTTCAAGGAATTGCGCCCTCTGTTACGGCTGAGCACATCTACGGTATGAGCAGGGGCAACCTTCATCCCTTTCAGCATCGCGGCAGCCTGTGCCAACGGAGGTACGGCAAGCAGCTCTGCTCCGATCTCTTGCAGACAGCGACGGGAAAGGGCATGAGGAACAGCTGTCATCGAATCGCGCCCCAAGTCGGGGCGCTTCAACAGCCTGTTCAAGGAGCCCTTGCACCGGGTCACACTGTCCTGCCTTTTGAACGGAGGCAGGAGCGGGGTCAAGTGATTCAGCGCCACATCGCAGCCACGTTCTATCGCGGACAGAAACGGGTAGAGCTCCACAGCGGGGATCCTCATGTCTCCGTCCACGAATAAGACACAATCAGCCGTGCTCAGCCGTGCGCCGATCCCCCGTCCTACATCATATCCAAGCTTTTCAGGAATGTTCACAATCACAATGTTTGGAAATTCAAGCGCCCTGCGGTACGTCCCGTCAGTGCACCCATTCAGCACGACGATAATTTCCTGTAGGGGGAGACGTTTGAGCTCATTAAGCACATCGGCGATTGTATTCTCTTCATTACATGCCGTTACAACAGCTGCTGCCGATATGTTCAAAGTAAAAGAGGTGTTGGCAGACGGATGCCTTCTCCTGCTTTTTTGTAACGAAGGCTGTGCCGATGCTGGCCGCACCCTCCGCTTGCCCTTGGTTCGCCCCCGGCGCTTCGCCCGGCGCTGCAGTCCGGGAACGGATTTATCCTTCTCACGAATCATGACGGCCTCCCCCCGACAGCGCTGCGCCTTCGCCCCAGATCACTGAATCCGGCACGGGGACCGAGATGTTCGGTTAACCAGCGGATTGCTTGCATATGATCTTCCAGCACAAAATCCTCCAGCGGATCTTGCCTGTCGTACCATCTCTTGACATTCATTTTTCCGACTTGAACAGCAGATGCCGTTTTTACTTTTAATCCCGCGACGACAGCCATAGCCTGAGCGAGCGGTGGCTGTCCCAAAGCGTCCCCAACCATTTGGACGGCTTTGCGGCTCAGCGCATGAGGCACCGTCATTAAGGAGGCTCCCTTTAAATCAGGGCGGCTCAACAGGATGTTCAGCACAAATTTGGCTTCAACGACCCTATGAACCGGATCCCGGTCTACAGGTCCGCTGTAGCTGTTCAGTGCCACATCAGCGCCACGCATGACGGATTCAATAAAGGGCTGCAATTCAGCGGCCGGAATAACCATATCCGCATCCAGAAAAAGAAGGATCTCCCCCGCAGCAGCCTCGGCCCCGATCCGGCGTCCGACGTCATGGCCAAGAGGCTCCGCATACCGGATTACTTTAGCTCCGGCTGCAGCGGCCAGTGCAGCAGTGTTATCCGCTGACCCGTTGTCCACAACAATAACCTCCACTGGATGGCTGACACGGCAAGCCTCTTGGACAACTCTGCCGATGGTTCGGCCTTCATTCATCGCGGGAATGATAACGGATACCAAGGGACGTAAGATCCGGCGGGGGAGTCCCCTCTCATTCAGCCTTGCCGGAGCGTTCTTTTTTGTTCGCATAAACCTCCGTTGCCTTCTCTTCATCAGTCTGCGCCCTCCTTGCATCAACGCTGTAAGCCTTCAGCATTCTATGAAGCACGGAAGTCCTCCGTAACGGCCTTTGTCCTAATCTATCAAAGTTCCCTGTACAAAAAGCTTGCCATTTTTCAGCGGATTTCAGAGAAAAATCTCAAAAAACCTCTTCTCGAATCTATGAATCTGTGATAATATCAATTTCAGATTCGAAGGACTTACAAATAATAACTTTTATGTATACCAACCCCTGTCCTTTTGCATCCCTGCTACGCATCAACTCTATCACGAAGGGAGGACTGCCCATCTGACTTGTACAACCCCTGTCTGCTTACTTCTGCTTCACAACTCTGCTTATGCAAAATGAATTTTCCTCTGTGACCTCTACTTCAAATCAGCTTGCTTCCTGATCCTGCTAACGATGCTTTTCTTTCCACCGGCTACCAGACATCTGATACCGGAAAGGCAATTTCCAGCACATCTAAAAATCTGTTTATAGGAGAGTGGATGAAATGCGGATGAAAAAAACGGGAACGCTCCTGGCAGGAGGCACGCTGCTTTTTGGTGTACTTGCCTCGGGTGCAGGCGCTGAACCCTCGGACAGCAGTCCTGTGGAATTAACGCCAAAGTTTGTAACAGAGGTCGCAAAAGCGCCGGCTTCTGCCCCCAATGATCAGAAAGTATTGAATTTTTTGCAGAAAAGCGCCAAAACACTCGGCTTGAGCAGTCAGAGTGTGCAGAAACAGCTGAGAATTGTCAAACGTGAAAAGGACAGCAACGGCTTGCTGCATTACCGCCTGCAGCAGTATATCGACGATATCCCGGTCTACGGAGCGGTGCAGACCGTACATTTGGATAAGGAGGAACAGATCACCTCTCTTCTCGGTGCCGCAATCGCCGAAAGCTTTCAAACCATCCCCGGCGGCACAACCCCGAAAATCAGCGCAGCCGATGCCGTTTATATTGCGGAGCAGGAAGCTGCTGCCCGTATTGCCAAAGAGCTGGACAATGCCGAGGTAACGGATGACGTGTACGCGGTAAACAGCCTTGAGGAAGACCGGATTTCGCTTTCTGACTCTGTGCTGGGTGAACATGCGGCCGCGCCTAAAGCGGAGCTCTATATTTATCCGGAAGGGGATGCTGCCCGGCTGGTATATATGACAGAGGTAAACCTGATTGAGCCTGTCTTGCTTCGCACTCGCTACTTCGTTGATGCTCAGGATGGCAGCATTGTGTTCCAATACGATATCCTGGGCATGGCTACAGGCAGAGGAACAGGCGTGCTTGGCGATTCCAAAACATTCACGACAACCCAGTCAGGCAGCACCTATCAGCTAAGAGATACGACCAGGGGGAACGGAATCATAACCTATACCGCGAACAGCAGATATACCTGGCCCGGCACATTGCTGACAGATACGGATAATGTCTGGACAGACGCTGCGGCGGTCGACGCCCATGCTTACGCTGCCGAGGTTTACGATTACTATCTCGACAAATTCAATCGCGACAGTCTGGACGGCAACGGCTACCAAATCCGATCCACAGTCCACTATGGCAGCCGTTATAATAACGCGGGCTGGAACGGTGTAGGCATGGCTTATGGCGACGGCGACGGAGTGCAATTCCGACAGCTGTCCGGTGATCCAGACGTAGTCGGCCATGAGCTGACCCATGGAGTGACCGAATTCACCTCAGGCCTGGAGTATCTTAACGAGCCCGGAGCGCTTAACGAAGCATTCTCCGATATTATTGGCAATGATGTCCAGCGCGCGAACTGGCTGATTGGCGATGATGTTTACACCCCCGGAATTCCCGGAGATGCATTAAGATCGTTGGCCAATCCTGCGCTGTATGATCAGCCCGACCATTATGATGACCGCTATAGAGGCACGGCGGATAACGGCGGTGTTCACACGAACAGCGGCATTATTAACAAAGCGTACTATTTGACGGCTGCAGGCGGAACGCACCATGGTGTGACTGTGCCCGGGATCGGACGCGACAAGGCTGTGAAAATCTACTATAACGCCTTTGTCTATTATTTGACGCCAACGTCCAACTTCGCAGCCGCACGTGATGCCCTCGTTCAATCTGCCGTTGATCTGTACGGGGCAGGCTCCGCCGAGGCTACCTCTGTCGGTCTGGCATTCGATGCGGTTGGCGTCCATTAATCTGCAGGGCAAGGCCATCGGCAGTTGACATTATCGCGGACTGGGTATCCAGGTTATTTTCAAAATACTACATATATTCTCATAAATGGCGGTATCCCGGTCCGCTCCTATTGTTCTTGAAAAAATAACGGCCTGTACCTGCGGTTCCGGTGAAGGACATACAGGCTTACAGGCCGTATTTGTTCTCTTCCGTTCATTTATGGGCTACCTGTTCGATGATTTCCGCCCACCGCCGTGAAGAATGCTCCCACAAAAAGCGGCTGCCCGCTTCCCTCAAGCCCGCAAGCCCCATCCGCCTTCTTGTCAGCGGCTCCTGCAGCAGTCGTATAATCGCTTCGGCAAGCTCCTCCTCCATCCGTTCGGGCGAGATCAGCATGCCCGTAATACCGTCCTTTACCACCTCCGGAATTCCTCCCGTACGTGCTGCCACCACTGGCACCGCCGCCGCCATCGCTTCCAGATTGACCAGACCGAAGGCCTCGTCCCGCAGCGAGGGGACAACGACAAGATCTGCAAGCTGATACCAGCCCGGCAGTTGATCATGGGGAGTGTAAGGGATAAAGCGCACATGATCTCTTACGCTCTCCGCCTGTGCCTGCAGTTGCCTTGTATACGCTGTGGAGCGGCGTTTGCCGTAAAATGCGCTCCCGACCACGAGCAGCAGCACATCCGGACAGAAGACGATAATCCGGGGGAGCGCCTCAATCAGCCGATGCACCCCTTTGCCGGGGACCAGCCTGCCTACATACAGAAGAATTCTCCGATTCTGCCAGCCAGCCTCGTACAATCTGGCCGCGCGTTCCGCTTCGCCTTCCGCAGTCCACCGCTGCCGAAAACGATCGATCTGAACCCCGGGGTAATTGATCGTTATCTTGTCCGCTGCCTGCGGCGCCCTGCTGATGACTGCCTGTTTGACATATTCACTGTTCACCACGATTTTGTCGACAGGTGCAAGCAGCTTGCTTTCCTTGCCCGGAATCATGTAAGGAGGGCGCATAAAGGTGGTGGAATGAAGCGTCAAAATAACAGGCATGCGGGGAAAGGCTTTCTTGATCCTGTAAGCTGCAAAAGGGCGGTTGTGTACATCCGCGAGCTGGGCAGGCCATCTTTTTATGGCCTTGATGACAGCGGGGATATATTTTTTGCCGCGCGGAAACCGGATGCACGGGATGCGCTTCAGTCGGCCCCGTGCGGATAGACCCTCCCCCCGAATCCCGTAAATCCGCGTTCGGTACGGATCGGCAACAGGTGGAATCGTATGCTCAATCACCCGTTCAACAGAGCTGCTTCGGAAAGAGGGAATGACAAAGGATCCTGGTGTCACAACAACCAGCCTGGGAGAACGCACTGCAGCATTCACCCCCTTTCTCAATCGGTTTATATATCATCATATACAGCATCTTCTGCGGGGGAAGGTTTTTAGCCCGAATTATGTAAATATAAACAACTTAAGTCAATTGCCATGTCCCTTGCGACCAGACGAGTACATATAATGTCATTGTTCAATCACTGTACTTGACAAGGAGGATTGGCCATGCCCCTAGAGTACGCCGGTATACTGCTAAGCTCTGCCGCATACAGCAAAATTCCAACAGGACGGACAGGTCATGAATCGCTGTTGAACTATGAAGAAGCCGGCGGTCGCTACGGGCTGATCCCGTGCTACCTGTGCTTGAAGGATATCAACCTTGCCACACGCGAATGCATCGCTTACATCCAGCATAACGGACGCTTCATCCGGGCGGTGATTCCGTTGCCCTCCGTGATTCACAACCGCGCCATACACGGGGGCCGGGCAAGCAGGATGAAGCTGGCAGCCCTTTGGAAGAGTGGCGTGCGCATTTACAACCTGCAGACCCGTTTCAGCAAATGGGATACTCATACGGTACTGTCCCAGCATCCGCAACTGAGCCACCACGTACCCGTAACGTCTCAGTTCAGACGAACTGCTCTGCAGAAAATGATGGGCCAGTATGAGGATCTTATCATAAAACCCTGCTTCGGCAGTGTCGGCAAAGGGATTATGCGTCTGCAAAAAAGCGGCGGCCTGTGGAAGCTTCAGTATAAGCAGAATAAACAATCAAGCCCGGGAAGTCATAAATGGGTGACAAAATACCTGAGCCGGCAAGAAGTGCTCTATAAACTGGGCAGAATTACGAGAAACGAGCCGTTCATCATCCAGCAGACCATTCCGCTGGCGGTCTGTGGCGGACGCCCGTTCGATATTCGCATGACAGTGCAGCGCGGCTATGGTGGAGACTGGACCTTGACCGGCATGTTCGCTAAAATTGCACCACCCTATACATTTGTCTCTAATGTAGGGCAGGGCGGTTCGGCGGCTTCCGTGACTGAAACGCTGGCCTCCGTTTTCCCCGGCTTCGATGTCCAGGTGCTGATTGACAGACTTAGGAGTTTTGCCCTTCAACTCGCTGAAGCGCTGGCTGAGAAGCTTCCGCACCTTGCGGATGTCGGGCTGGACGTCGGGATTACAGAGCAAGGTGAGCTTTACTTCATTGAATGCAACGGCCGCGATTTGCGTTACGGTTTTAACAAGGCTGGTATGCTTCATGAATGGAAAATGTCGTACGCCCACCCTATGGGCTACGCCCGCTGGCTGCTGGATCAACGCGCACAGCTCCCCCATGGCCTGCCATATTGATTTACATCACGTATTATGTCAATATAATGCAGAGCGGCCGGGCACGATTCGGTTCGTAAGGCCCTGAACAATAACAAGGGGGAGCAGTAATGACAAAACGGTGGCTGCGGCTGATGACAGAGCTCTCATCTCGCAAATGGGTCTGTCGGTTGATGGGGGCTTTCGCTCAAAGCGGTGCCAGCCGGCATATCATCCCTACATTTATTCGAACCTATCGTATTACAGCGGAGGAGGCCGAGCAGGACTGGAGGCAGTATCCTTCGCTGAATGCTTTTTTTACACGCAGGCTGAAGGCGGGCGCGCGACCGGTACATGCAGCCCCGGACATCATGGTCAGCCCGGTTGACGCTTTGATTACATACAACGGCGGGGTCACTGCCGGTATGCTGCTGAATGTGAAAGGGCAGGATTACACGCTGGAAGAGCTGCTTCATTTCTCGCCCCGGCTTGAGAAGTATACACACGGACACGCCTTTGTTCTCTACCTGAGTCCAACGGATTATCACAGGATTCACGCGCCGGTTACCGGAAATCTGGTTGAAAAAGAGCATGTGAAGGGCAAAGTGTATCCGGTAAATGATTTTGGACTTACCCATATGAGAACCGTGTTAAGCCGCAATGAACGCAAAATCGCATATATTTCCCACGAATACGGAGAAATAGCCCTGGTCAAGGTCGGGGCCATGAATGTAAGCAGCATCCGCTACACCGATGAAGACGCCAAATCCTGGACGGCCGGCGACGAGCTGGCTTATTTCGAGTTTGGTTCTACGGTTGTGCTGCTGACGGAGAGCGGCACGTTTACACCCGATCCTTCCCTGCATCAGGGAGCAAGGGTGAAAATGGGCGAAGCGCTCGGCCGTTTTGTATCGGACAAGCCCGGCTCTTAAGATTTACAGCGGGTGCGCCATTTAGAGCCTGGGGCGACCACGATCTATTAACGATAGCAATAGCAGGACAATTGCATCCGTCTTTAAAACCACCGGTTGGAGGAGCCGCCTCCTTTCCGGTGGTTTTTCTGTCATACCGCAAAATAAAACGGGCTCACTTCAAGCTTTGCCATGCCGCCGCCAGCCTTCTCGCTCCCTCCTCCAGCCGCTCCTCATCCAGGTGTGCAAATCCCAAACTGACGGATGGGGAAGCAGGAACAAGATGATAAGCGGACATGTCCCTGAGAATGACCCCATGCGCGGCGGCAGCCTCCATAAAAGCTGGATAGCAGGCCGGGTCCTGCTTCCAGCGAGCGTAGATATGCAGGCCGGCATCACCCGGCTCCAATGCAAACAGCCTGGAGGCATGGCGGCTCATGCTTTCGCGGAAATGATCATGCCTGGCTCCATAGAGCCTGGTCATGCGCCGCAGGTGGCGCGCATAGCTTCCGCGGGCCATGAAGCGGGCAAGGGCCCGCTGCTCCAGCAATCCGGGCGGGAGCGGATCGTAGAGCCCTTTAGCCGCGAGCAGCGGACCAACAAGTGCGGGCGGCACCACGGCATAACCCAGCCGGAAGTCGGCCAGCATCGTTTTCGAGAAGGAGCCGATATAGATGACACGTTCTTCCGTATCCAACGCCTTCAGCGGCTCAATCGGCCTGCCGCCCCAACGGAACTCACTGTCATAATCGTCCTCGATAATGACGGCATTGTGGCGGGATGCCCAGCCGAGCAGCTCACGGCGTCTGCCCAGGCTGAGCACCGCGCCTGTCGGATATTGGCGGGCGGGCGTGACGAACAGCAGCCTGGAATCCCAGCTCCCGGGGATGATACCATCCCGGTCCAGCCCCGCTGGCAGCGGATTACCCCCGCATGCTCTCACTGCGGTCTGAATACCCGGATAACAGCTCTGCTCCAGCACGACGTTATCTCCCTCCGCAACCAGAAGCTGTGTCAGCAGGGCGATGCCCTGCATGGAGCCGCTGAAGAGCACGATGGTGTCTGCATCCGCCCGAATGCCGCGTGTGAGGCGCAGATGGGCGGCGATGCCTTCGCGCAGCTCGGCGGCCCCCGCGCGGTCCTCCACCCCAGGCTCCGCTGCTTCACGGGCCGCGGCATAAAGCGCACTTTTCCACTCTTCATGCGGAAAGTGCTCCCGCTGCATGCCCTGTGGAATCAGGCTGATCAAATCCTTGTGTTTGGGACCCTGCCGTCCTGGAATGACCGTGTCCTGTGGGCCATACTCCTGTCGGACGCAGTCCTTAATCCGCATCAGTCGCTGTCCCCAGGGAGAGAGCACGATGCTTGACTCCCGGCCCGCCTCAGGCTGCGGGCTGGCCGCAGGTGCGACGAACGTCCCCCGCCCGACTTCAGCCTGCACATATCCGTCGGCCAGCAGCATATCGTACGCCTCCGCCACCGAGCCGCGCGACAGTCCGTAATGCTCCGCCAGCCAGCGCGACGAGGGCAGCCTGGTCCCTCCCTGCAGCGTGCCGTTAAGGATGGCATCACGCAGAGCATGATATAGTGCGGCATATTTATATGGGTGCTTTTCCAAATAAGAATCGAGCGGCAGCATGAACTCCATTACGAAATACTGAACCCCCTTCGGCATAAAAATTGGTCTAATATAATTACTTTAAATTGGCTCTTATTTCATGTCAATTTGCAGTTTATGCTGAAAAAACAAGTTGCCGGGTCATATCCCGCCAGTTTTATAGGGAGGTTGCATACATGAGAAGAGAAGAATTTACAGTGACAGAAGAAGAGGAAATTCGCAGCTATTTGCATGGCATGAGCTTCGGTTTTTTAGGCACGGTCGGTCCGGACGGGCGGCCGCGTGTTACACCATTAAATTTTGTATACGAAGACAGCTGCTTTTACTTTCACGGCAGCTATGCCGGAGAGAAAATGAAGCATCTGCAGAGCAGCGATACCGTAAGCTTTACGGTCGCCGACGAATATGCGCTGATCCCGTCCTATTTTGAAGACCCCGAAATGGCCTGCCCCGCTACGTCCTACTTCAAAAGCGTAACAGCTTCCGGGCGGGCGGAAGCGGTGCGTGAGTTAGACGAGAAGGCACGGATTTTCACAAGCTTTATGAGCAAGCTGCAGCCGGAGGGCGGATATGCGCCAATCGACCCGCAGGATGACCGCTACAGAGTTGCTCTCAAAGCCGTATCCCTGACACGCATCGTACCTGAATCCATAACCGCCAAGTTTAAATTCGGCCAAAATCTGGAGCAGACTGACAGGGACAGCCTGATCAGACAGCTCGAAGAGCGCGGGCAAAACCGCGATCAGGAAACGGCGGACTTAATGCGCCAATACTGCCCTTTTCATCAATGATTACACAGCTTAACCCCGGATTTTCGCCTTCTGTTTTTCATGAGCTTTTCCCGTGACTGTAACGCGGTGAAATGCTATAATGATTGGCAGCAGAAAACAGAGCGGACCGTATGATCGCGATCCCTGCGCATTCCTGCAATAACCTTACATGACTGGAAGGATGAAAACCGGGATGAATCCACTGGCTGTGCAATTAAACCAAAGTATTCAGACAAGTAACGAGCATGTGTACGATATGCTTTCCCAGCTCGGCA
This sequence comes from Paenibacillus medicaginis, assembly GCF_042138635.1. Taxonomy (NCBI): domain Bacteria; kingdom Bacillati; phylum Bacillota; class Bacilli; order Caryophanales; family Paenibacillaceae; genus Paenibacillus; species Paenibacillus medicaginis. Next base: position 69,356 of record NZ_JBHIRY010000014.1, read on the forward strand.
AGGAAATTTATTTTCCAAAGGAAGGGATCTTGAGCCAGTCTGCGGAAGCGGGCAAGCTGGCCAAAAAATACAATGCGACGATCGGCATTGCCACAGAAGCAGGGGGACCGATGCATCTGGGCGTCATCCACGACAAGTTGTCGGCCTTCAGCCCGAAAGACCTGTATCCTTATGCGCCGCCTGCCGGCAAACCGGAATTACGCGCCGCATGGCGTGAGAAAATGCTGAAGGAAAATCCCGCACTGGAGCATAAAACGTTCGGAAATCCCATTGTCACCAATGCCCTGACCCACGGTCTGAGCATCGTGGCCGACCTGTTCGTCGAAGAGGGCGATGCCGTCATCTATCCCGACAAAAACTGGGAGAACTATGAGCTGACCTTCGGCATCCGCCGCCATGCCCGGCTTGTCAATTTCCCGCTGTTCACGGAGCAGATGACCTTCAACAGCCAGGGGCTGCGCGAAGCCCTGCTGGCGCAGAAGGATACCGGCAAGGCCATCGTCATTCTGAACTTCCCTAACAACCCTACCGGCTACACACCTGGAGCAAGCGAAGGCGAAGAAATCGTCGCCGCCATCCGTGACGCCGCCGAAGCCGGCATTAACGTTGTTGTTGTTACGGATGACGCCTATTTTGGCCTGTTCTTCGAGGATTCCCTGCAGGAATCGCTATTTGGCAAATTAGCATCCCTTCATCCGCGTGTGCTGGCCATCAAGGTGGACGGCGCCACCAAAGAGGAATATGTGTGGGGATTCCGCGTCGGTTTCATCACCTATGCCTCGGACAGCAGTGAAGTGCTGTCGGCGCTGGAGCAGAAGACGCTCGGCATTATTCGCGCCACCATTTCCAGCGGACCGCATCCGTCGCAGACTTTTGTGCTGGAAGCCCTGAAATCCCCGGCATTCGAACAGCAGAAGGCGGAGAAATTCGCCGTCATGAAGGGCCGGGCCAATACGGTCAAAGCACTGCTAGACAGCGGCAAGTATGATGATGCCTGGGACTATTACCCTTTCAACTCTGGCTACTTTATGTGCCTGAAGCTGAAGACGGTCCATGCCGAGGCGCTGCGTATCCATTTGCTGCAGCAGTACGGGGTCGGCACAATTGCCCTTGGCGAGCATGATTTGCGCGTTGCTTTCTCCTGTATTGAAGAAGAGTTTTTGGAGGACTTATATAATCTTATCTATCAAGGGATTCAGGATTTGCTGCAAGCATAGATTCATTTAGATCCATTTAAAAAGAGGGGTGCTCCCAAGCTATGATGCCGGGAGCCCCCTCTTTCTGTTATGCTTACTCTTCATCCGGGTCACTGGCCCATTTCTTCGCCTGCATCCTGCGTTGCAGCAGAATCAGCAGCAGGCCCGCTGCCAAGGAAAGCCATACGGCAGACCATCGGCCAGCTCCACCGGCCAGCAACGGCAGCCATAGAACGACCGCTGCCGGAAGCATGATCTGCATGTAAAAGTGAAGGAAGGCATTCCCGCGGGCGCTCTCCGGGATCGGATACAGCTGCAGCCACAGGGAATCCCGATGTGACCGCCGCAGGGCGGCAAGCTGTACGCCGATTAAAAATACGAACAGCAGATATACAGCGCTGCCCGCCCAACCCCCGCTCAATATCCAGATCAGCAGCAGCCCCAAAATCAGTAGCCGGGTCACGATACCTGCAGGCTCTGTACGGGCAAAGGTCTTCACCAGCAGGTAGCGGTATGCCGCATCCCGGCTCCAGGGAATACGGCTGCCGAGCCAGGCCAGCCAGCGCCGCCGCGTCACCCGCTGCGTCCAGGCCGGAACGTCCACGAACCAGGCGAGGGTGCGCATCACCCGTCCCGCCTGGGCCTGCTCCACCCGGATCAGATGCTCCCACGGGACTTTATGCTTGGCTGGCAGACGCAGGACGGCATAATACAACGCCGCCACCAGCAGGATGAACGGCAGACTGCGCAGCGGCGGCTGCCATAGCCAGGCACCGATGGTCAGGACGGCAAGCACCCAGCGCAGCAGCCGGTAAACGCCGGCCGTGCTCCGAGAAGCCATACGCAGCTCCTGCCAGCCGCCGTAGCTGAACAGCAGCTTCAGCAGCACAAGCAGGAGCAGAAACGGCAGGAGCGGACGGGGAGCTTCATCACTGCGGATATAGAGCGGCCACAGCAGCATGAACAGAAGCAGCATGCCGATGATTTTATATACCACTCCGCTAATTCTCGCGCCCCTGAAATATACGTGCAGCCGGTATTCCTGCGGACGCAAAAACACGATATCCGCGTCATTCAGATACGTACGGAAGCTGCTCCATGCCGCGGGCGCCGCAAGCAGCAGCATAATCCACCGGATGGGCAGGTCCGGCGGCAGGTGAAGGATCAAGGAAGTATACCAGGCGGCAAAGGTGATCAAGAAGGCCATGAACAAAACCGCCAGACCGCTTTGCATAACGTAACCGAGATAGGGGAGCACCTGCCCCCAAAATGCGGCCCGCCTTTGCCTGTGCAGTGCTTTCAAATCCATGCTTAGTCCCTGTCCTGAACGAGAGAATAAAATACTTCTTCAAGGGGAATGCCCGGTTTCCCCGCCTGTGCCCTGACCTCATCAAGCGTGCCCTGTGCGATAACGGCTCCCCGATGAAGCACAATGAAACGATCGCAATAATTTTCAATGGTGGATAAAATATGTGAGCTCAGCAGAATCGAAGAGCCGGAGCGCTTGATCTCCACCATAAAATCAAGCAATGAGCGAATGCCGAGCGGATCAAGGCCCAGAAACGGCTCGTCAATAATATACAGCGGCGGCCCTGCCAAAAAGGCACACATAATCATGACCTTCTGTCTCATCCCTTTGGACAGGTGCATCGACAGGCTGCCACTTTTCTCCTGCATCCGGAACAGATCCAGCAAATGCGCTGTTCTGGACTGAAAATCTGCCTCGCTTACTCCGTAAGCCCTGGCCGTGAATTCAAGATGCTCCATGACGGTCAGCTCGGGGTACAGCTCCGGTGCTTCGGGAACAAACGCGATCGCCCTCTGGTATTGTTCAGGGTTCTCCTCTCTCGTATGCCCGTTTACGCGGATTTCGCCGCGCTGCGGGGTCATCAGGCCCAGAATATGCTTCATCGTTGTGCTCTTGCCAGCTCCATTCAGGCCGATAAGACCGATCATTTCGCCAGGCTGCACCTCCAGCGAAACATCGTGCAGCACCGGTCGCTTCGCACTGTATCCGCCTGTCAGTCCGCCAATTTGCAGAACAGGATTCTTCTGCATCGCTTCCCCTTCTTTCCATCCGGCGATCCGCCTCTGCGGCGGTTCCACCGGATATCCATTGTTTACCGATATTGCTCAGACCGCTATTACTCAGGCTGCTGGCCCTTTTCCTTCAGCCATCTTGGAGCCCCTTTGTTCTTCCGGTCACGCTCCCGCTCGCTTTTGCTTTTGAGCCCATTCTGAGTCTGCCCGCCTTTACGCGCGGGAGGACGAGCCAGCTTCCTGCCGCTGTCCACAGCGGCAGGGCGGGATGCTTCCTTCATTCCCCCGCCCCCGGCAGGAGCAGCCGGACGGGACGCCTCCGTCTTGGGCTTGGCCGGTGCCGTTCTGCGCACGCCCGTCTGGCCCGGCTCGATCACCATTCCATTTTGCAGCATACGCTCGCGGATATCCTCCGCGATATCACGGGAGAATTTGTTCATAATGAAACGCTCCCGTTCCGTGATAACGGAGATGACCGTACCTTTACGGCCCATTCTTCCTGTGCGGCCAGCGCGATGCACGTAATGCTCCGAATCCGGGGCCGGATCGAATTGAATGACCATGTCCAGTCCTTCGATATCCAGCCCGCGGGCAGCCACATCCGTCGCCACCAGCAGCTTGAGCTTGTCCGCGCGGAATTGGGACAGAACTGTGGCACGGGTTACTTTATCCGCGTCGCCATACAGAGCAGCTGCCTTCAACCCGACATGATTCATCTTGGCTTCCAGCTCTCCGATGGTGTCGGTCATGTTAACAAATACGATTGCCTTGCGCGGATTGTAGGTCCGTACAACACGGCGCAGCATATCCGCCTTATCCCGTTCCTCGCAGACAAAATAGTAATGTTCAAGTCCAGCTGCCGTCACTCGCTCCGGCTCGATACCGACCTCGGCCGCATTCTTCATCTCGCGGCTAGCCATGGCGCGAATCTCCTTGCTGATGGTAGCCGACAGAAATACTAGCTGCCGGTCGCGCAGCGCGCTGTTGATGATCTGATTCACTTCCCCCGCATCACCAAGCTGAAAAATCTGATCCACTTCATCCACTACGATGGTCGAGATGTTGTGCATCTTCAGCTTTTTCAGGGCAATCAGTTCCCGTACGCGGCCCGGCGTTCCCACCACCAGCCGCGGGTGCTCGCGCAGCTTTTCAATCTGCCGCTTCACCGCCGCTCCACCGATCAGGCCGAGCACCCCCATGTCGCTGTCCATATAACGCTGTGCTTCACGAACGATCTGCATGGCCAGCTCCTGACTGGGGGCAAGCACCAGTTTTTGCGTGGCTTTCAGCTCCGGCTCTATGCTTTGCAAAATCGGCAGCAAATAAGCCAGCGTTTTGCCCGTGCCGGTCTGGGAGCGAGCGATGACATCCTTTCCTTCCAGAATCAGCGGAATGGCCTCCTGCTGAACCGGAGACGGTTCCTCAATCCCATGCTCCGCCAGTTTGGCGGCAAGAACGCCGGATACGCCCAGTGTTGCAAAATTAAATTCCATGAACAAGTCCAACCCCTATACGTAAATTCAAACGGATCTGTCTATATGTTACTTTCCGATATCCATTATATGCGAATACGCGCCATTCACCAAATACCGCCAGGCACAAAAGGCCGAGAACAGGTGAACTTGAACCTGTTCTCGGCCTTTTAACCACACCAGAAATCGCAGGTAGTTCTTTTTGACTGACGATTTCCGTGTGATGCTTTTTAGTATGGAATATGCACAATAGCAGCGGAGAGGACGAAGCAATTCCGGAAAAGCGAAGCGCTCGCCTTTGGCCCGAAGGGTCAACAGCGATTGTAGGAATGCTTCGTTCCCGGAGCGCCTCAGAACAGCCAAACGGTCCGCCTCAGGTCAACAGAACTTCCGCTTATTTCTTATTCATCATCTTGTATGTCAGCCTGTCGGCCAGCCGTGGGAACAAATGGTACAGCCTGATGCCGGCTGCAGCCAAATATGGAAGATTGACCTCTTCCTTGTGCTTCTCCATGGCAAGGATGATATGCTTCGCCACTCTGTCCGGCTTCATCATGAACCAGCGGATGCTGCCGACATACCCTCCGGAAGGATCGGCCATCTCAAAGAAAGGCGTGTCGATCGGTCCCGGATTGATGGTTGAAACGACGATGCCTGTCCCGCGCAGTTCCTGCCGAAGGGCATTGCTGAGACCGAGCAGCGCATGCTTGGTGGCCGTATAGGACGCAGACTTCGCTGTCCCGATTTTGCCCGCTATGGAAGCTACGTTCACAATCTGTCCGGATCTGCGCTCCAGCATGGCGGGCAAAACCGCCTTGATACAGCGTACAGCCCCCATATAATTGACGTCCATCATGTTCTCAAACTCGGAAGCATTCATCTCTGTCATCCGTTCAAACTTCCCATAACCTGCGTTATTCAGCAGAATATCGATTCGGCCATATCGGCTTAGCACAAGCTTGACGACGTGGGTGACCTGCTCGTTATCCGTTACATCGAGTGCAAACCATTCATGCTGGCCCTGCAGGCTTGCGGATAGACGCTGCAGCCTGTCCTCAGAACGGGCAGTCAGGATCGGAATCGCTCCTCTGTCAGCCAGCATACCGGCGCATAGAGCTCCCAGACCACTCGAAGCGCCTGTAATAAAAACAACTTTGCCTTTCAGGCTGCTCATGGCTATCCCCTTTTCAAAAGAAGAGTCTTCTTTCCATTTTAGGAGATCATGACTTGAATATCCAGTTCACCAACCCCGTCGATCATTAGTGGAATGCTCAAAGCCTTGGCGGTGCTCAAAGTTGTCATATGGGCGGACTTCATAACCTGTGGCGGTGTAATGTCGACTGAGACGCCCTGATTGGATAAAATGGTGCTTGCGTTACCGCTGATCATGTTGCCCAATTCGGATATGGCGCTCTGCCCCATCTCGTCCATTTCCGTCAATACAAAGCCACCCATCATCAGGGAGACAATACGCAGTGCGACCTGTTCATGCAAACCAAACATCACGTTGCCGCTCATCTGTCCGGTCATGCCGATCATGATCCAGATATGGTCGTCAATCAGCTCTACATTTTTGACAGCCAGATTTCCCGTTGAGGGAGATACTTGAATCAGTTGTTCAATAACATTCCGTGCAGATTCCAGAAACGGATTGATTACTTCAGCTTTCACGATATCCTTGGCCCCTTTTCAATGGGTTTTTAGTCACACTTCCAAAGTCCTAAAATAGTTAGGAATATTATACTTTAGTTTTGAAAATAAAAACATATATTTGAGTTTGAATCCGATAAAAGAAAGCTTCATCTCCGCTGAAAACTCACACTTTCTTTAATCCAAAAATAAGCCGTGTAACCTTCTTCATGCTTTATCGTCAAATCTCTGCCCTTTTGTTATAGCAGGCATTGTGTTTTTTGTGATAAACGTCCTATTCAAAGCACATATTTTTTTATCACTTCGCCAAAAATAGGTCTTTAGTCTATGGATGAATTGTCATAATCCAGCCAGGTTCACTCAAGAGGATTGCGTTGCTCTGATGCCAGGAATCCCCTATAATTTAAGGAATATAGAGAAAACGAATGCAGCATAGACTGCGTTATCCCGTGAAAGATTGACCGGAACAGAGAGGAGGGAGTGTCTTATGAACATCAGCCAACTGGAGACTTTAATTACGATATCCAAAACGATGAGCTTCCGGAAAGCGGGAGAACTGCTGAACTTGACACAGCCTGCCGTGTCCGCGCAAATTAAAAGCCTTGAAGATGAATTCAAAACGGTGCTGGTGGACCGGAATCAGCCTGTGACTTTGACCGATCGTGGCAAGGTGTTCCTGGAACATGCCGAACGGATTCTCGATGTGGTGGAAGAACTCCGTCAGAAGCTTTCCGATTTGAACGAGACGCCCCAGGGACACATTGTGCTCGGGACGACAACTTCCATTGCCATTCAGATTTTGCCGCGTGTGCTTTCTTACTTTCAGGACCAGTTTCCGCTGATCAAAACGTCGATACAATCCATGGCTTCCTCTGCGATCTATCAGCAGGTTGAGAACGGGATGATCGACGTTGGAATCGGCTATCTGATTGAACGTAATCCAAATCTGAGCACCTCAGTGCTTTATTATGATACCTTCGAGCTGGTTGTCTCGCCCAGTCATCCTCTTGCCTCCCAGGCTTCTTCGGCCACAATGGAATCGCTGCGGGAAATCCCGTTGATCCTGCTTTCCCCTGACACCGTGGGACGTCGGTTCGTGGAGGATGTATTCAAGAAACACGGAATTGAACCGCATGTTGTGATGGAATTGTCCAGCAGTGAAGAGGTCAAGCGGATGGTGGAAATCAATCTCGGGGCGGCGATTATTTCCAAACAATCCGTCAGCTCCGAAATCCGGGCGGGAACGCTGAAAATCATTCCGATTAGCGTGCTGGAGGTCAGCCACCCCGTCGGTGTCATTTATAAATCGAGCCGCTACCTGAACTCGGCGATGCGGCAGTTTATCAGCGACCTGAAGGGGATGCCGGAAACCCATTTTATCAGTTCCGAATGAAACAGGAGGCATATAGCTTATGAAGTTCGATCTGCATACCCATCACTTTCGCTGCGGCCATGCTGACGGCAATATCCGTGATTATATCGAGGCCGGGATCCAGGCAGGTCTGCAGGTCATCGGCATTTCTGATCACTCTCCTTTCCTTTGCAGTGAGGAAGATCAGGCTTTTCCGCAAATCTATATGGCCAAATCCCAGCTTGCGGAGTACGTACAGGAAGTGCTGGAGCTGAAAAAAGAGTACGAGGGACGGATTGATGTTCTGCTCGGGCTGGAAACGGATTATTTTCCCGAATATGCGGAGTTGTACCGCTCCACTCTGGCCAAGTACCCCTTTGATTACCTGATCGGTTCCGTACATAATATCGAAGGGGTTAGCATCTTTAACAAGAACCGCTGGAAAAATCTCACCAAGGCACAGAAAGTCGCCGTAAAAGAAGGTTATTATGAGCTGATCGCCCAATCAGCGCGCAGCGGCATGTTTCAAATTCTCGGCCATATTGACGCCATGAAAGGGAACTATCCTCTTTTCTCGGGAATTGCAGCAGATGAAGCCGTAGATGGGACGCTGAAGATAATCGCCGAATGCGGGGTAGCCATCGAGATCAACACTTCGGGTAAAACCAAGCTCGTCGGCGGCTGGTACCCATCCGATGCCATCCTGGAGCGGGCACTCCATTACGAAGTGGAAGTCACCTTTGGCTCCGATGCGCATATTCCGTCCCGTGTCGGCGATGAATGGGAGCTGGTTCGCACCCGTCTGCGGGAAATCGGCTATACAGAGTGGGTCTATTATAAGGAAAAGAAGAAAAAAACAGTACCTTTGTAAGTTAACAAACAAAAAAAGGAGACCCGTTCGCCGGGTCCCAACAGCATATATATTATTCAAAAGGGGGTCATGTTTGTATTGTACCCCCTTTCTGTTAGGATTTTTTTACATCCATATTTCATTTATGTAACAAAATCTAGTTTTTCTTATGAAGAACATCCGTAGCAAAATAGACTTCAGATGTCAACTCATACACGAGCACACCCTGCCTGTCATCGTTCAGGCCTGGCATTCCGATTCTGCGGATGTAGCGAAAACCGTTCTTAAGCAACACTTTGGCGGATGCGTCATTACGTTCATGGCAGCGCCCCTCAATCCGCCGCAACCCAAGGCTCTCCATCCCGAAAGAAAGCAGACCTGCAGCAGCCTCTGCCGCGAAGCCCCGTCCCCAACATGCCGGATCAAGCAGGTAGCCGATCTGCGCCTCCCCTTTCTTCTCATGCCAATGCTGGAACGAAACCAGCCCTGCCATCCGCTCCATGTCGCGCGGAATGATCGCATAGTGAATGGAATCCAGCGTGGCAGAGCCGGATTGGATTTGCCGGAATAGCCGGCCTGCCCGTTCAACAGGCGGTCTGCGGTTCCGGTTCATATACCTTATGACGTCCGGCAGCGACAGGAGCGCCCGCAGCGGCTGATAGTCCTCCACGCCCAGCGGCCGCAGCTTTACACGTTCCGTGTGAAGCTCGGGCAGCCCGCCGAGCAGATTTTGCCTTGTCAGCATGTTGCTCCTCCTTCGCAGTGCTCCAGGCTTAATCCTGAAGCCCTCTGTAGATGGCTGTCCTCAATTCGCGGACATAATAGTCGAGTGAAGGGACTCCGGCTTTCTCTGCTTGGGCAACCGCTCCTTCGATATCATAAGGGACCCGTACGAAATGAATGGAGAACGGTGCGTTCTCCTTGCTTTCGGGCATGCCTTCCAATATGCAGTACGACGCCTGCGTCAAATCCAGGGGATTGCCTACGCTTCCTGTATTAAAGAGCGTCTTTCCGTGGAGATGCTGCAGAAAAGCATTGTGCACATCGCCATAACCGACGACGTCCGGTTCAAACCTTTCATCCCCTGTTTCGCCAGGAAGCGGGTCGAACATGGCCAGCCGTTTCTCCGACGGGTCCCAGGGCTGCACCCGATGGTATACGCTTTGCGGCGACGCATGCAGTAGCCTGATCCGTCTTCCGCTCATCACCAAGTCATGATGGAAGGGAAGACCTGTAAGATAAGCGACACGCTCGGAGCCGAGACGCTGTGCATGCCAGGTGAAATTCTCATCTTCACGTTTGGTTCCGACCAGCTCGTCCCAATTGCCGCGGACGATCACCTCGCACCGGCTGCGCACCTGATCCGTCACTTCCACCGGGTTCGGCCCTTTACCCACCAGATCTCCGAGACAAATGATGCGGCTTATGCCCCTGGCATCGATATCCTGCACGACGGCATTCCAGGCCTCCAAATTCCCGTGTATATCCGAAACCACCGCTACCCGTTCCATCCTCATCATTCCCTTTCTCAGCCCATGCTACGGCTTCAAGCCGGACAGGGCAACGCTTATGATCAGAGTGCCGCTCTCAACGTTATAAGCGAGACTTCAGGCCGGCACAGCACACGGATCGGCAGCTTCGTCGTCCCGACTCCTCTGCTGACATAGAGCGGCATAGCCTCCGCTCCGACCCTGTACAGCCCATGGACGTATTTGCGGCCGCCGGGCGGCGGCAGTAAAGCCCCCAGCATGGGGATTCTGACCTGCCCTCCATGGGTGTGGCCCGAGAGCTGCAGATCAAATCCGTAACTGACCGCCGTATCGGCATAATCCGGCTCATGCATGAGCAGCAGCTTGAACATACCGTCAGGTAGCCCCTGCAGTGCCGCCTCAGGGTCGGGAGCGCTGAGAAAAATATCCTCCAGCCCGACGACCGCCATACTTTGTCCATCTTTATGAATGACATAATGCTCATTTTTCAGGAGCGTGAAACCTGTCTTCTTGTATAAAGCCTCCACACCTTCTGGAATTCCGCGATAATCATGATTGCCGAGAATGGCAAATTTGCCTAAGGGTGCATGCAGGGAATTCAAAATCGGCACGGAGCCGGCCATGGACTCGGCATAATCATCAACGATATCTCCCGTGAAGCAGATCATGTCCGGCTGCAGCCCGCTGATTACGGACGCAATGCGGCGCATGTCATCTTCATCCTTGAAGAAGCCCAGGTGCATGTCGCTGAAATGAAACACCCGCATATTATTAAAGCTGGCCGGGAGCCTGGGTAAATGGATTGTAAACTGTGTAACTTCCAAATTATCCGGCTCCCACACTGCTGCATAACCTCCGGCCACAGCGGCCGTTCCCACTGCTGCGGCAGCAGCCTTCTTCAGAAAACTGCGCCGGGATATCCTCGTTCGCCGCTCCTTTTCCGTGCCTGAAGCAACCCTGGCGCCGCCCTGTGAAGACAGAGCCGTATCTTCCATATCATCCGCAGCCGGACGATGATTATGTTGACTGTTCCCCATCGTTCGTCCGTCACTCCAATCCCGTTATTCCTCTTCTCTCTCTGTTTTATTCTTGTTGTATATTTTAACATAATTGTACTTGAACAGGCCAAACAAGGCTTTTGAAGCACTTCCGTTCGAAATGAAACAACCGCTCCCCGGTGGAATACCGAGAAACGGTTGTCGCTTAAAAGTGCCTTTTTAGTTCTTATACAGTTAACCAGCGCTTGAACATGCGCTTTGTGGTATCCTTATTCATTTCCGCGATCGAAGTCGTCAGCGGTATGCCCTTCGGACAAGAGCGCACGCAGTTCTGCGAGTTGCCGCAGCCCTCAATTCCATCGTCCTCCATCAGCGCGTCCAGACGCTCATCCTTGTTCATCTCACCGGTAGGGTGGCTGTTGAATAAGCGAACCTGTGAAATAGGAGCAGGCCCCATAAAATCCGTCTTCTCGTTGACGTTCGGGCAAGCTTCCAGGCAGACACCGCAGGTCATGCATTTGGACAGCTCATACGCCCACTGGCGCTTCGTCTCGGCCATGCGCGGTCCCGGGCCGAGATCATAGGTTCCGTCGATGGGAATCCATGCTTTCACCTTCTTGAGCGCTCTGAACATGCGGCTGCGGTCAATAACCAGATCCCGCACGACAGGGAAGGTGCTCATCGGAGCGACGGTAATCGGTTGCTCCAGCTTGTCGACCAGAGCGGCACAGGCCTGGCGGGGCTTGCCGTTAATAACCATCGAGCAGGCACCACACACCTCCTCAAGGCAGTTCGACTCCCAGCAGACCGGAGCCGTGTTGGATCCCCCGCTGTTGACCGGATTGCGCTGAATTTCCTGCAGCGCGCTGATGACGTTCATACCCGGACGATACGGCAATTCAAATTCTTCCTTGTACGGTGCCGATTCCGGTGTGTCCTGGCGGGTAATGACAAATTTCACCGTTTTGGTCACTGTGGACATCGCTTCTTCATCCTTTCTCTCCGGCCCCGCGCTCCCTCACGGGGCGATCAGAGCCGGGCAGCTTGGCTGCTGTATTAAAAACAGGTATTTACAAGCTCAGCACTTATTTATTCTTGGAATAATCGCGGATCCGTGGCGCGATCAGTGACACATCAACAGGGTCATAGGAAATTTTCGGTCCGTCAGGTGTCCAGGTTGCAATGGTCGTTCTGAGGTAACTCGCGTCATTGCGGTCCGGATAATCCGGTTTGTAATGTGCGCCACGGCTTTCGTTGCGCAGCAGTGCGCCCTTGGTCATCGCTTCGGCCAGCTCCAGCATGTTCCAGAGCTGACGCGTGAAGGCCGCGCCCGCGTTGTTCCAGCGCGAAGCATCGTTAATATTGATTTTGGTGTAGCGTTCCTTCAATTCCTTGATTTTGTTAATCGTCGCTTCCAGCTTGTCATTGTAGCGCACAACCGTCATATTGTTGGTCATCCACTCGCCAAGCTCTTTATGGATAACATAAGCGTTTTCGTTGCCATCGTTGCGCAGAATTTTTTCGTATTTCTCCGTCTGTCTTGTTTTGTAACCTTCGAATACGGAGGAAGAAACGTCCTGGGCCGATTTCTTCAGGCCTTTGATATACTCTACCGCTTTAGGACCTGCAACCATGCCGCCGAAGATGGCGGACAGAAGAGAGTTCGCTCCCAGACGGTTTGCGCCATGATACTGGTACTCGCATTCGCCTGCGGCGAACAGTCCCGGGATGTTGGTCATCTGGTTGTAGTCAACCCACATACCACCCATGGAGTAGTGAACTGCCGGGAATATTCTCATCGGAAGCTTACGCGGGTCGTCCCCTACGAATTTTTCATAGATTTCGATAATACCGCCGAGCTTGACGTCCAGTTCCTTCGGATCCTTGTGGGACAGATCCAGATACACCATGTTCTCGCCGTTGATGCCCAGCCCCTCGTCCACGCAGACACTGAAGATCTCGCGGGTAGCGATATCGCGGGGCACAAGGTTGCCGTAGGCAGGATACTTCTCCTCAAGGAAGTACCATGGCTTGCCGTCCTTGTAGGTCCAGATCCGTCCACCCTCGCCGCGCGCGGATTCGGACATCAGCCGCAGCTTGTCATCACCCGGAATGGCCGTCGGATGAATCTGAATGAACTCGCCGTTCGCATAGCGCACGCCCTGCTGGTATACCGCCCCGGCGGCAGTACCTGTGTTGATGACAGAGTTCGTTGTTTTGCCGAAAATAATGCCAGGTCCACCGGACGCAAGAATCACTGCATCCGCTGCAAACGTCTGTACTTCCATCGTCTTCAAATCCTGGGCCACGATACCGCGGCAAATCCCTTCGTCATCAACGACAGCCTGCAGAAACTCGGCGTTCTCATACTTTGTAACCAGACCAGCCGATTCCCAGCGGCGGACTTGCTCGTCCAGGGCGTACAGCAACTGCTGTCCAGTCGTCGCGCCCGCAAACGCCGTACGGTGATGCTGTGTACCCCCGAAGCGGCGGAAATCCAGCAGACCCTCGGGCGTGCGGTTGAACATTACGCCCATGCGGTCCATCAGGTGAATGATACCGGGTGCGGCTTCGCACATTGCTTTTACCGGCGGCTGATTGGCAAGGAAGTCTCCGCCGTATACCGTATCGTCAAAATGGATCCAAGGGGAGTCGCCCTCCCCTTTCGTATTTACCGCTCCATTGATGCCGCCCTGCGCGCAAACGGAGTGCGAACGTTTTACCGGAACCAATGAAAACAGATCTACGTGAACCCCTGCCTCAGCCGCTTTGATGGTCGCCATCAGCCCGGCCAGGCCGCCGCCCACGATAATGATATTGATTGCTGCCATGAATGCTCACTCCTTCTTGAATAATGCATGGGTATAAGACTCGGGGCGCTTTGGTCCCCCGGAAACGGAACTTAAACTTTCAAGGCCCCAATCCATTGCGTAAGTGCCGTTGCCTCCTGGAATTCAGCCCCGCGGAATGCGAAGAGTGTTGCAATAAACATAATCGACATGATGGCAAAAATGCTCATGCAAATATAGGAGGACACACGCTGCGCACGCGGCCCAACCGTAATGCCCCAGCTTACGAAAAAGGACCAGAGGCCGTTGGCAAAATGGAAGGATACAGCTACGACACTGATCAGGTAAAGAACAAAGAACAGTGGATTGGTCACTATATTGTGCATCAATCCGCCAAGCTCTGCATGCGTTACATTGCCGAGCGCAACCTGAAAGCGTGTATCGTACACGTGCCAGATGATAAATACAAAAGCGATGATTCCCGTAATGCGCTGCAGGAGATACCTCCAGTTCCGCTCGTATCCGTAATTATTGACGTTCGGCCTGGCCTGATACGCAATATACAAACCATAAATACCGTGAAACAGCAACGGCAGATAAATGAGGAAGATCTCCAGCACTAATACGAGCGGCAGGCCGTTCAGGAATGCCACGCTCCGGTTAAAGCCTTCCTTGCCGCCCTCCACAGCCGAAAAGTTGGTGATCAAATGCTCAACGAAAAACAGACCGAGCGGAATGACACCGAGCAGCGAGTGAATCTTGCGGGAATAATACCCTTTCATACGTTGTGTACCCCTTTCCAATAACAGCGTTTTCATATGATATATTCATAACAACAGCTCCCGGACGGGAGGATGCGACAAAGTGTTCCATACATTTACACATCCAAATTTGAACAACTTGTGTCGCTTACATGTTACTCCTTTTTATCTTATAATGGAATTGCAATATATTTATTAAATGTTATACCTTTTATGCATATGTCACATGAAAGCCCGTTAGCACCCTTCTGATCCGGCCATAACGCCGAAAATTCAGCAGAAAGGAACCCTATTTCATGTTTGAAGAAATGAACGCCTATGCCGTCGTAGTTGAGCAGTCCAGCCTGAATAAAGCCTCAAAGCTGTTAAATTTGTCACAGCCTGCCTTGTCCCGTAAAATCGCCAAGCTGGAAGAGGAACTGGGAGTCAAGCTGTTCAACCGCCGCGGAAAACGCCTGGAGCTCACTTCTCCCGGCCGGTTCGTATACACCTTTGCCCTGGAGCAGCGGCAGCGGCAAATCCGCTTCCTGCAAAAGCTGTCACAGTATAAAAACGAAGGCGGGACCGAGCTGACACTCGGGGCGAGCCTTACAACGATTCAAACAACCCTGCCCACGCTGGTGGAGGCCTTCATGAACAAACATCCGCACACCGAGCTCAAGCTGCTGACAGGCAAGACACATGAGATCGTCGGTTTTGTGCGGGACAAGAAGGCTGATGCGGGCATTGTTGGCTCTGCCATTGAAGAACCGGGCCTGAGCTGTATCCCCCTGTTTGACGACCATCTGGAACTGGTCGTTCCGGCCGGCCATCCGTTGACTGCACAAAGCGGCATGATCGGGATGGCCAATCTGCAGAGCCTGCCGATGATCACCTTCTCCAAAGGCACCTGGTACAGGCGGTTGACCGACGAATTGTTCCAGTTAAGCGGAATTATGCCCGATATCCGTATGGAAATCGACTCCTTCGAGGCGATCGTCCGGCTGCTGCCGACCTGCAAGGCCGCCGCGCTGCTGCCGAAGTCTTATCTGCGTCCCGAGCTGTTGCGGGATAACGGCCTGGTGGCGCTCTATATTCCGGAGCTGAAGGAGACCCGGCGCACAACCTGCCTCATCTATTCCGAGACCGCCGAGCACGGTCCGACGGCCAGACAATGGATCGGGGAAACCCGCGCCTCCTTTGCCGGGTACCGGATGGTGTGAGGTAAAAGGTGTACGGCTCCGAGACGCTCCGAAAACGAAGCATTCCTACAATCGCTGTTGACCCTTCGGGCCAAAGGCGACCGCTTCGCTTTTCCGGAATTGCTTCGTCTTCTCCGCTGGTATCGTGCATACCCCTCTTACAAGAAAAGTAAGAAGAAAGGTCAAGGACAGGGAAGACTCCCTTTGTCCTTGACCTTGTTTCCTATTTCTAATTCTTCATCCGCAATCCGAGCAAAGTCGTTGCTTTTAGGGAGCTTGTTATGGGTACTGTCAACTTCTTACCCTAGCCTATCGGCGCTTTGCCTGTTTTTCATTCCCTCGCTTGAAATTGCCTGTTACCTTGGCCATAATCAACTGCTCTTCTTTGCTGTCGTTGGCAGTAGCGATTCGCTGCAGGAACTTTTCACTGTCTTTTCCTTGCAAAATCATCACTTGTCTGCCTTGCCAGTACAGAATCACTTTTTGGTCCTTCGTGCTGCGGTAGGAAAATACTTCTTCCTCCAACCGGCCTCGTTTACCGATGTTATTGTCCAAGTTATCCCCACTTATTTTTTAATGAATACGTATAGAATAGACAGAATGATTACTGGTTCACGACCTCTTCCTCGAAACGTCCGATATTATTGTTCGTGCCGATGATGACCATGATGTCATCGCAGTGAACCTTATCCATTGCTGTAGGCGCAATCAGCACCCCGTTGCTGGTGTGAATGGCCACGATGCTGCAGCCGAAACGGGTCCGTGTATTCAGCTCAGACAGCGTTTTGCCGTTCAGGCATGCCGGCACATTCAGTTCCGCAATGGTGTAGTCCTTGGAAAGCTGCAGATAATCAAGCAGATTGGGGGTGACCAGCTGGTGGGCGACCCGTATGCCCATATCCCGTTCCGGATACACGATACGGTCCACCCCCAGCTTTTCCAGCGCCCTTCCGTGCAGCTTGGAGATCGCTTTGGCCACCACGGTCTTGATGCCCAGTTCCTTCAATAGAATAGTAGCGAGAATGCTCATCTGAATATCATCTCCGATCGCCACGATGCCGCAATCCATATTGCGGACTCCGATGGAGCGGAGCAACTGTTCATCGGTGGCATCGCCGGTCACCACATGGGTCAGATACTCACTCATTTCTTCCACGACATCTTCATCCCTGTCGATGCCAAGCACCTCATATCCCATTTCCATAAGCTGCATTGCCAGGCTGGAGCCAAAACGTCCCAAACCGATAACCACGAACTGCTGAATTTTCATTGCTGATCTGTAACTCCCTTATCCTATAATCATTTTGCCTTCCGGGTGGCGATAAAGCTCCTTGCTCTGCTTTTTGCCCAAAGCATAAGCAAGCGTGATCGGTCCGAGTCTGCCCGCAAACATCGTGAAACTGATCAATATTTTGCCGATCACCGATAAATCCGGCGTCAGCCCCATGGAAAGCCCGACTGTTCCGAATGCAGAGGTCGTTTCGAACAGAATCATCAGAAAATGACGATCCTCTGTAGTCGTCAAGATCATCGTAACAGCTATCACGAGAAAAAGGGCGAGCAGTGTAATCGTGAGTGCTTTCAAAATACGATCCTGAGCCAGACGGTAACGGTAAATCACGATATCTTCCCTTCCGCGAATCATGGACACAACAGCTCCAGCCATGATCGTAAAGGTTGTCGTTTTGATGCCGCCCCCCGTTGAGCCTGGAGACGCACCGATAAACATCAATATAATAATGAAAAACTGCGTGGCCTGACGGAGTCCCGCAATATCCAGCGTATTGGCGCCCGCCGTACGCGGCGTAACCGACTGGAACAGCGATCCCAGGATTTTGCCTGACCAGGGAAGGCTGCCCAGCGTCTTCGGATTCGTGAATTCAAAAACAAAGATGACCAGCGCACCTGTAACAATAAGCACCGCTGTCGCTGTAAGCACAACCTTGGTGTGCAGGGAAAGCTTCTTTCTCTTGCGGTATTCCACCAAATCCGACATGACGACAAACCCGATACCGCCGGTAACGATCAAAAACATGGCTGTAAAGTTGATAACCGGATCGTTGACGTATAACGTCAAGCTGCGGAATTCGCCAAACAGATCAAAACCCGCATTGTTGAACATCGAAATGGCATGCCACACCCCGAAATAAATAGCTCTGCCTACAGGCATGTCAAAGGACCAGCGGACCGCGAACACCACGGCACACACTGCTTCTATGGTCAGCGAGTACAACAGCACCTTGCGGATCAGGGCGACAATGCCCTCCATGGAGGTCTGATTCATCGCTTCTTGAAGAATCAGCCGCTCCTTCAGCGAAATTCTGCGTTTGAACACAAGAGCCAGCAAGGTAGCCATTGTCATGAAGCCAAGGCCTCCGATCTGAATTAACAGCGCGAGGACGACCTGACCGAACACCGTGAAATGCGTGCCTGTATCCACAACGACCAGACCGGTCACACAAGTAGCCGACGTTGCGGTGAACAAGGCGTCAATAAAAGGCAGTGGCACCCCCGACGTATTGGAGATTGGCAGCATAAGCAGTCCTGCACCGAGCAAAATAATAAGGGCAAAACCGCTCACGAGAATGCGCGGAGGGGAAAGGCGCAGCCATTTCAATTTGGGAATTATCATTATACACCTCTAGAAAAAGTCATTAAAAAAAGACACCGGAAAACCAAGTGCCTGACCAGGTTCCTGCCTGCAGCCTACGAGGTTAGCTGACGGATTCGGGCCGCAGAAATCGCCCTATTCAGACCCGGCCCATGACCAGGTGCGAAATTCACCCCAATTAAATGGTTCCCCCGTATTCATAACGAAATTCGGCTTGTATGCAATTGCAAACAAATTATAAACCTTCTCCTTGTACATCACAAAAGATGCTTTTCATGAAAAAGGCTCAAATAACGCCAATTCAGAGCAAAAGAAGCGTTCCAGCTCTCATGAATCCTACATTATTGTATTCTTTCATCTTTTTCATCGCATTTACACACGCTCATGAAGCGATGACGGTCCATTCATCCCCTTCCTGCAAAGGAAAGGAACTTCTCACGGAAAGATGTTAAAATGGTCCATATGAAGGAGGTATTAGATGAATCCCATCGGAAAACCGGTTAAATTAACCGCTGATTTCAAGAAGCTGAGCACCCTGGGCATCATCGGCCTCGCCGTGTTTCTGCTGCTGCAGGTACTGCTGCCGGTTCTCGCATCCTTAAGCCAGAATCAGCCAGGGGAGGCAATCAGCAAACAGAAGGCTGTTGAGCGCGCAGAAGGCTTTGCCAAGTCCGTTTTGGGTTTTAAAGAGTCGGCAGGGGAAATGCCCGCTCCCGCCTATGAAGCACACGCCGAACTGTACGGGTATCTTTCCAAAGAGCAGCTTATCCCTGAATACAATCGGAAGTGGGGCGGGAAGTATCCTTACGAATTTTACCGGGTCAGCCTTCCCGACCCGGCGCAGGACCACACCGTCATGGTTGATGTCGGTCTGCAGACGGGGAAGCCTGTCGGTTTTATTATTCAAAACGGAGACGGATTTTATAACAACACCGAAGCTCTTCCTGACGGTGAAACCCGGAGCGGACTGCTGCGGGCGTACGAAGAAGGTATGCCGCTTGCAGATAAAAAGGCTTTGGCTGCCCCTTTACTGAAGCAAATGGGGTATAACACGGAAAATCTAACCGTTGAGACCAGGGAAAGTGAGCCTGGACTTACCTATTCGGACGAAGGAAGCAAGATCGGGGATGCTATGCTTCAGGTCAGACTGACGTTTGAAAACGGGGGTGTCCGCTCTCTGGAGTCCTCCTTTGCCGTTCCTTCTTCCCATACGGAATATGTCGATCAACAGACGAAACTTGCCAACCTTTTGTACTATATCGGCTACATGCTGTTTTCCTTCGTGCTCGGTGTGCTTGCCGTGGTGTACAGCAGCTTGACCCGGCGTCATACCTCGTTTACCCGCGGTATTATTCTGAGCTTCGTTTATTTTGCCATTTCGGTGCTGACTCTGCTCAACATGATGCCTTATTTGCAAGCCCAATCCGCCAACAGCGACGTCCTGATCTTCGGCATCGGTCTGCAAATCATCTTTAATCTGATGATGGGAGTTATCATTTACTTCTCCTTTGTAGGAGGCAACGGGCTTTGGAAAACAGCTGGACTCAACCCGTGGCCGCGTGCAAAGGAGCCTGGATACGGAGTGTATGTGCTGCGCAGCATGGGCGCCGGATATGTGTGGGCTTTCATCCTGCTTGGGGTTCAGTCCGTCATCTTTGTCATTCTCAACCTGCTGATCGGCAGCTGGTCCACCATCGATGAAACGCAGTCGCCGTATAACATGACCTACGCCTGGCTGCTGCCGATCATGGCCTGGATGGCGGGAATCGGAGAAGAAGCGCTTTACAGGCTGTTCGGCATCCCGATGCTGAGAAAGATCGTGCGCAGCACGCTGGCCGCCAGCGCCCTCAGCTCACTGATCTGGGCGTTCGGACATACCCTGTACCCGATTTATCCTGTCATCACCCGTCCGATCGAGCTGCTGTTCCTCGGGCTGCTGTTCAGCTTTATTTTCCTTAGATACGGCTTCATTACCGCCATGTTCAGTCATGTCATATTTGACAGCATTCTGATGGGCATCAGCCTGATGTCGATGGGAGATGTCGTCAACATCACCGTAGGAGCTATCGGGATGGTGCTGCCCGCTGTAGTCGGCTATGTGGTGTATCTCTTCAATCCCACTAAAAAAGAGAAGCCGTTTATTACGACTCCTCATCCTGAAGGGCAGCTATAATTTGTGTGGCGAGCTTGTCGCCGATCGAGAGAGGCCGGAAATCTTCAACACTGGCCTCTCTTATTTTTTTAATGGAGCCGAAATGCTTAAGCAGCAGCTTGCGCCGTTTTTCCCCAATGCCCGGAATTGAATCCAGTCTGGAGGTCACCATGGACTTGCCGCGCTGCTCCCTGTGAAACGTAATGGCGAAGCGGTGAACCTCTTCCTGGATGCGCTGTAGCAGGTAAAACTCCTCACTGTTGCGCGGAAGTGCCACCGTCTCCGGCGGATCGCCGACGAGCAGCTGGGACGTCTTGTGCTTGGCATCCTTGACGAGACCGCATACCGGGATGAACAGCCCCAGCTCGTTCTGCAGCACATCCACCGCAGCCGAAATCTGGCCGCGCCCGCCGTCCACCACAATGAGATCGGGCATCTCCAGATTTTCCTTCAGCACCCGTTCATAACGGCGGCGGATAACCTCACGCATCGTTTCATAATCATCCGGTCCCTGTACAGAGCGGATTTTGTACTTGCGGTATTCCTTCTTGGCCGGTTTGCCATCGATAAACACGATCATCGCGGATACCGGGTTGGCCCCTTGAATGTTGGAGTTATCGAACGCCTCCACGCGGTGCAGGCTCTCCAGGCCGATGGCGCGACCCAGATTATCCGCCGCCTTGGACGTTCTTTCCTCATCCCTGGCGATCAGGCGGAACTTCTCATCCAGCGCAACCCGGGCGTTCTCCGTCGCCATGCTGACCATCTGACGCTTCAATCCTCGCTGCGGAAGCAGCACCTTGATCTCAAGCCATTGCTGCAGCGCAGCTGCCGCCGTATGGGGTTCCTCCAGGCCGCCACCTGCCGATAGCTGCAGGTCTTCCTCGCCCTGCTGCCCTTTTTCCATCAGAGAGTTCTCACCGGCGGTGTAGGCAACAGCAGACTCCGCCACCCGGTCCGCCTGCCGCAGATCCTCTCCAGTCACATTCTGCTCTTCCCCGGAGGCAGAACCCTCCACAGAGGGCGCGTCAGGCAGCAGAATTTCCTGCGGCAGCGCCGGATTATCACTGTAGTATTGGGTCACGTAAGAAATAAAGTCATTGTACGGCTCTCCATAGAACGGGAAGGTCGACATGTGACGTTCGATCATTTTACCTTTGCGGACGTACAAAATCTGCACACACATCCAGCCTTTGTCTACGGCAAAGCCGAACACATCGCGATCCTTCGTATCGGCCGTTGTAATCTTCTGCTTCTCCATCATGGCCTCAATGCTGATAATCTGATCCCGTAGCTCCTTCGCGCGCTCGAAGTAGAGCTCCTCCGCCGCTTCCTGCATTTTGCGCTGCAGTTCCTTCTTGATCTCCTCATGCCCTCCGCTCAGAAATGAACTGATTTCCTCTCTGATCTGCTGGTACGTCTCCTGGCTCACTTCGTACTCACACGGACCAAGGCATTGGTTCATGTGATAATACAGACATACCTCCTTGGGCATGGCCCCGCATTTGCGCAGGGGATACATCCGGTCCAGCAGCTTCTTCGTCTGATGGGCGGCATAAGCATTGGGATAAGGCCCAAAATATTTTGCTTTATCTTTAAGCACCCGCCGCGTAACCTCCAGGCGCGGATGCGGTTCATTCGTAATTTTGAGGTAAGGAAATGTTTTGTCATCTTTCAGCAGCACGTTGTAGCGTGGCTGGTATTTCTTGATCAGATTGCATTCAAGAATAAGGGCTTCCATGTTGCTGGCGGTGACAATGTATTCAAAATCGCGGATTTCGGAGACAAGGCGCTGCGTTTTTCCGTTATGGCTGCCGCGAAAATAGGACCGCACCCGGTTCTTCAAAACTTTGGCCTTACCCACATAGATGATGGTGCCTTCCCGATTCTTCATCAGGTAACAGCCCGATGAGTCCGGAAGCAGCGCCAGTTTGTTATTGATGTTCTCCAACGCCTTCTCCTGTTCCCGCAGGGCATCCGTATAGGATTCCATTCTCCCGGTCTCTCCTCCCATGATGGTCCTGTTCTACTATAGAATACGAAAAAACGCCCCCGGTTAACACCGGAGGCATGAATCAGACCCTAAAGCACCAGAGGTCGATGCCGACCCCGGATGCGGGTGCTGTTACTGATGCTTGCTGATTATGCTTTTCAGCGCTTCTTTGGAATTCAGACCTACCACCTTGTCAACAGGCTGGCCGTCTTTGAAGAAGATCAGGGTCGGAATGCTCATCACGCCGAAACGGGAAGCAGACTCCGGATTTTCGTCCACGTTCACTTTAGCGATTTTTACGTCGTCGCCAACTTCTGCGGACAGCTCTTCCAGAATCGGAGCAATCATTTTGCAAGGTCCGCACCATGGAGCCCAGAAATCAACAAGAACCGTTCCTTGACCTTCAACTTCTGTATTGAAAGATTGATCAGACACATTCACAATAGCCATTACAAATTCCTCCTTATGGGAAAGTCGTATAAATATATTATAACCTGTTGTGTCTGTTAAGACACATTCAACATTATAGCACACAATTGTTTCGATAGAAATAGAAATATCAATCGATGTGCTCCAAAGAATACAGGTCTTATCCAAGATCGCTATCAACAATGTTATGAGCCGCGTTGGTTCTTGCCCTTCACAGAGACGACATCCACAAATGGGCGAATCCGGTCCATAAGACGCTGCCCTTTGTAAAGCTCCTCCCCATCCCGGCTTGTAAAGCTCAAATGCCGCTCCAAATCCTGCAGTGAATAGTTGGAGGTGTAAAAAGTGGGCTTGCGGTTCATACGGTAATTCAGTATGGAACCCAGCACATGGTCCCTGACCCAAGGGCTCAAATTTTCGGCCCCGATATCATCAAAGACGAGCAAATCGCAATTTTTCAGCAGGTCCGTCGTTTCCTTCAGCTTCTGCCCCTCCTGGATCATCGATTTCAAATCCTCGACAAAATCCGGCATATAGACGATGACTCCATGATATCCGGCCGCAGCCAGTTCATTAAGCATATATCCCATCAGGTATGTCTTCCCGGTGCCGAACGACCCTTCAAGGTACATGCCTCTTGTTTGCAGGCCAACGTCCTTCGTTTCCGTGATATAACGGAATAGTTGGGTCACTGCCGGTGCCCGCTGCAAATCCTTGCGGGCAATCTCCACCGCGTCATATCCTTCCTGCAGCGCCCGTTCATCAACATAAAAACTGCGAATCCGCTGTCTAACCTGCTGTTCATGTTCATGCGCAAACTGAAGACCGCACGGGGTACGCGAATCCACAATCTGCGGTTGTCCGTTGATCTGTTCAACCGCAAGCTTGCAGTAGTGGCCTTGAAAATCATTCGGACAGCGCTCGAGCCCCGGGCACTGGCTGCAGTTGCGGCGATCCCGCGCATATTGGTAAAGCCGGCTCATATTGAGCCGCAGCTGTTCCTCCTTCAGTTCCGGATGCTCGGCGCGGAATTCCATGACCAGCGGGTCGTTCATCACCTGCTCGACAATGCTGCGGGAGCGTTGACGGAAGGAGGGACTCTGCAGCTGCTGCAGCAAGTCTCCCATCGATTCCATGACTTGATCTTCCTTTCCAATCTCTAAGCATTAACTGTTTTTCCGTCCGGCCTGCAGCTGCTCCGCCATGCGGAGAGCTTCCTTCAGCTCTTCTTCCGATACTGTTTCCCCTGCGGATTGATTCTGAATGACCGGGATCGCCGGTTTGCCCGATGTGCCCTTATGCGTACGCGCGCGTGGAGCACCGGCGGCCTGCTTGCCTTTTACCTTGGCCTGATCACGTATATACTCAACAGCCTTCTCATAGGTATTGACCTGCTTCAGCAGCATATTGGAGGCGATTGCTTCCACAAAATTGCGGTTGATCCGCTGCTCATTGCCCGTCGTAAGCAGGGTGACCAGATAATGAATCAACACATTAATGACCTCGCCGGGCAGCTTGTAGCTTAAATCCAGCTTCTCGAAGATGTCCAGGAGATTGCCTGGCACCGTGCCGGGGAAAAAGGTTTGCAGCAGCCGATTATAAGGTTCATTGCGCAGCATCATATTATATTGATGAATATCACATTTATCGGCAAACTGCATAGGCACTTCCACATAAAATTCCATCTCGACAGGCTGCTCTTCCGTCAGCTCATCCGGCACAGCATTAAGCTCCTGCCGGAGGGCAATCACCTTGGCCGCCTTGATCTGCTGCGCCTCCTGCCTTTTCAAGTCCTGTCTGAACTGCAGACTGGCCTTATACTGCAGCTCGTCCAGCAGCAGCTCGCCCTGCACGCTGAATATTCCGTCCTCGTCAAGCAGGCGGCTGATATCCTGGGTGGTCAGCGCGTATTTGCGGGCAACGTATTTCACGGCTCCGAACTGCTCATGATCAAAGCGCAGCCGCTCTACATGCTTGCGGTTGGCCGACTCCCGCGGAAAACGGAGAATGATGTCCGCATAGTTGATACTCTCCTCTTCTTCCAGAAGAACCGCCCCCTTTGGCCGTGATACGGATACTTCGGCCAGCGCTTGCTCCAGCTCATAATCGATGACATGGGTATTGAGCTCGAACAGCTCGTAAAAGGGGATGGAAATATTTTCTTTACTGCGGGTGGTATTCGTCCATTCAGCCGTCTCTTCGCTCCACAGAGAGGAGCGCAGGGACAGCACTGCGAATTTGCCGATTTTGTCGCGCAGCAGCAGCGTAAGATGCTGGGTACGGAAAAATTCCGGCGGCGAAAGCGGCGGCTGCATCTCATATTCATACATATAATCATCCGCTTCAGGTACGTATAGGCGTGAAGTCTGCAGGAGACCGACCGCCTCCAGTTTGGAGGTCTGCTCAATCAGGAATTTGCGCCCCTTTTCACTCGGCTCCAGACCGAGTGTCAGGAACAGGCTGCGCTGCTGTTCAGGCTGCGAATAGCCGATCCGACCCGCAGGAATCTGCTGGAACAGCAGCCGATACAGACTGATGGCAAATGCGCCTACAAGGGGCTGATATACCTGGCCTAACATGACCTCATCCATAGTGCTGAGGCCAAATTCCCGGTAGACGCAGTAACGGTGGTTTTCGGTGAAATGCAGCAGGTTCTTCAAACGCATCGTTCATTCTTCCTTTCCTCACTCACATCACGTTCTCCAAGATGTTTTTCTATTCTATCATACTTGGACCTCTTATCGATGCGGAAATAAAGGTAAAATTGCGGGATTATGGCGGCCACAGCCACCCGCATTCGTCAAATTTCACGAATTCGTCCTTTTTGCGGTTCCTCACCGTTTGTTCACCATTCCTTCATTTGCCCCACCGCTTTCGAATGGGATAGAATGGGAGGGGTGAAACATGCCAAGAACAGGAGTGAACGTGAATGAATCAACCCGCATCAACCACAAATGAAGCGGCAGCCACACTGGAAGGCTGGTATGCGCTCCATGATTTCCGGTCCATCAACTGGACAGCCTGGAAGGCGGCGGATGATGAAGAACGCGCGGGCGCGTTGGACGAGCTGAATGATTTTATGAAGGAATGGTCCGATGTGGAAGCAGCGGCTGCCGGAAGTTCGACAGCATATGCCATCATCGGCCAGAAAGCCGATTTCGTCATGATGCATCTGCGTGAGACGCTTGAGGATTTGAACAAGCTTGAAACGGAGTTCAACAAAACTACCTTTGCCAAATATACAACAAAAGCCTACTCCTATGTAAGTGTGGTAGAGTTGAGCAATTATCTGGGAGGCAAGGACGAGGACCCGCTGCAAAATCCGCAAATTGTCGCACGCTTGAAGCCGGTTCTGCCGAAGAACCGCTATATCTGTTTTTATCCGATGAACAAGAAGCGTGACCTGAGCGATAACTGGTACATGCTGTCCATGGATGAACGGAAAGGCATGATGCGCAGCCACGGCTTGATCGGACGCAGTTATGCCGGCAAGGTCAAGCAGATTATTACAGGCTCCGTCGGCTTTGACGATTGGGAGTGGGGCGTTACCCTCTTCTCCGACGATGCGCTGCAATTCAAGAAGCTTGTCTATGAAATGCGCTTCGACGAAGTCAGCGCCCGCTTCGGCGAGTTCGGCTCATTCTACGTCGGTAGCCTGCTGGATACGGTATCGTTCGGAGAAATGATGAAGCTGTAAACCCGATGTTATGGAAAAAGCCGTTCACATTTAACCGTGAACGGCTTTTTAGCTTGCAGGAGGAGGCTTTCATTTAAAAAAACCTTCCCTTTTTCAGCACCAGCGGAATGCCACCGATAATGAACAGGTACCGGATGTCAACGATTTTCTTGAGTTGTGCCGCCACCCAGCCCTTGATCTTTCTTCCGCCCACGACGGCAACTGCCTCTCCACGGCCTAAGGAGGCCACCGTTCCTTTATTGCTGAACTTGAATTTTTGCGGCTCCTTGCCGTGAATGGCGGCAGCGATATTTCTCGCACAGACTGCCCCCTGCTGCATCGCAATCTGCGCCGTCGGCGGATAAGGACGCCCTTCCGGGTTCATGAACAAGGAGTTGTCACCGATCACGTATACATGATCATGGCCAGGGGCACGCAAATACTCGTCGGCCTTCACCCGTCCGCGCATCACCTCCAGGCCTGCTTCCTCGATCACATGATTGCCGCGGATGCCACCGGTCCAGACGACCATGCCTGCAGGAATCTTTTCACCCTCACCGATAATGACCCCGTCAGCGAGACATTCTTTAATTGGAACGCCGATTCTGAAAGTTACGCCTTTACGCTTCAGGACGTCCATTGCATATTCGACAAGCTCGGGATCAAAGCCCGGCAGCGCCGTCGGTGCGGCTTCCACATTGATGATTTTAATGTCCTGCGGATGGATATCGTACTCCCTGCACAGCATCGGCAGCCGGTCGGCCAGCTCAGCCACAAATTCAATGCCCGTAAAGCCCGCTCCACCGACAACAAAGGTCAGTCTGGCCGGATTGCCGTCATTTTTGTACATAGCCAGTTGATAAGAGATGTGATCCCGGATTAAGCGCACGGAATTGATGCTGCGGATCGTCAGCGCATTCTCCAGCATGCCAGGGATGCCAAAAGTTTCGGGCTCGCCGCCGAGCCCCAGCACAAGATAATCAAAATCAAGAGAGCCTTGATCCAGAATCACCTTTTTTTCATCCAGTTTGATGGCCTGTACGGTGGACTTCACAAAATCGACCCTGGACTCATCAATCAGTCCGGAAATCGAAACTCTGGCGTGCTCAATCGAGTCCGTGCCCGCAGCGGGCATATGCAGGTGGGTTGTGATGTAATGGTAGTCATGACGGTTAACGAGCGTCACCTCGGCCTCTTTGTGCCTGAGCGCCTTTTGCAGGTTTTGCGCGGTCAAAATGCCGCCGTAGCCTGCACCGAGAATTACAATTTTAGGAATGTTGCCCATATGGATACCCCTTCCGGTTTGTTCTTTCTTTGTCTGTGAGGCTCTTAACTTTGCAACAACCTGCCCTGCGTTTATAATATATAGAAATTGAATCAGACGTGCGGAGGATGTATGCTGATATACGAATGATTCAATGTACATTGTGGAGGTGTAGAACGAATGACAGAGCCATCAACAGGTGCTAATATGAGCGATCTGATTATTATCGGGGGCGGGCCTGCAGGTTTATTCGCCGCTTTCTACGGCGGTATGCGTCAGGCATCCGTCACCTTAATAGAAAGTATGCCCCAACTTGGAGGCCAGCTTGCAGCATTGTATCCTGAAAAATACATATACGATGTAGCAGGTTTCCCGAAAGTGACCGCACAGGAGCTGGTAAACAATCTCGTGCAGCAAATGAATCACTTTAACCCGACGATTCGCCTGGAGGAAAAAGTATTGTCTGTCGTGAAAAAAGAGGAGCGTCACTTTGTCGTGACGACCGATGCTGCGGAATATCATGCAAAAGCCGTGATTATTACAGCAGGTGTCGGCGCTTTCGAGCCCCGCAGACTTGAGCTTCCGGAAGCGGCCCGCTTCGAGAAAAGCAATCTTCATTATTTTGTCAGTGATCTGAACCGTTTTGCCGGCAAAAAAGTGCTCATCAGCGGCGGCGGTGATTCGGCGGTGGACTGGGCGCTCATGCTGGAGCCGATTGCGGAGCAAGTAACGCTCATTCACCGGCGCGATAAATTCCGTGCCCATGAGCACAGTGTTGAAAATCTGATGGCATCCAAGGTTCAGGTGATTACACCGACCGAGATTACGGAGCTGCATGGGGAAGACCGGATTACCCAGGTTACGCTGTCTCACATTAAAACGAAGGAAACACAAACGATTGAAGTGGATGATGTGATCGTCAACTTCGGCTTCGTGTCCTCGCTGGGACCTATTGCCGAATGGGGGATTGAAATCGAAAACAATTCCATTGTGGTCGATACCCGTCAGCAAACCAATATTCCAGGGCTGTTCGCGGCAGGGGATATTACAACCTATCCTGGCAAGCTGAAGCTGATTGCCGTCGGCTTTGGCGAAGCGCCTACGGCAGTAAATAACGCCAAGGTGTATATTGATCCCGATGCCAAGCTGTCACCGGGACACAGCAGCAATATGAAGCTGTGAACTCCCCCACCTATGCTTTGCATAGAGGCGGGCTTCGAACGTAGTTAAAGTGAGACTATCCTAGCTTATGACATGAAAGGGCGCCTTACCCCCATTTTTCATCATTGGGAGTAAAGCGCCCTTTATTTAAGTGTTCATCTGGCTGGCAGCATAAACGGACTATCCTCAACCTGAGCAACAGAATATTGAAGATTCCTTATTGAAGTGCGAGTTCAAAAAGTCAGGTTTTCAGCACCGAGAAGGTTGAATGAAGCTAGGGACTGAGGAGCGGAGCGTACTTAGGGTACGTGAGCACCGGAAGTCCCGGCTGAATTCAAGATTCGATGTCGAGCCCGCTTCCTGACTTACTTCGTGATCAAAAGATGACTTTTTGAACTACCTCTTGAAGAGAATAATCCGTAATGGTCAGATTTCTTCTATAGATCTCTGCCAATAGCAAGGAGATAAAATCGTCCTCTAGATCAAGCTCAATTGCCAAGTGATAGGATTCCAGCAGCATCTCGTCCGTCAGCATACCCATCTCCGACACACCTTTCCTTTTTTTTCCTCGCTCCTATTCTATCAAAATAGACAGACAGGAACAAGCGTTCTTGTTATCCACAAGCGGCTGTGGAAATCCTGTGCACAGTTTGTTGGTAAGTAATCCAATGCTGTGATAAATCACCGTGGACAATGTGGATAGAAGTTATGCACAGCCTTGCAGTGAACAAATGTGGATAAAAAAATATATTAGGATTGGCTTGCAGGAACTCTATTACCCTGTCAACTGCTGCTATAAACGCTCCTTATACAGCTATTACTGCGGACGTGTATTGACTTCAAGGATCCATATCCTTCCACTGCGGTCAATGCCATAATCAAAACCCAGCTGCCCTATTCCTGGGAAGTGTGCCTCCAGTACTGAAATACAAAGCATAGTGAGCTCTCGCATTTCCCTGCGTTTGGCTCTGGCTGAAAATCCTCTTAAAGAGCGCTTCAATCCGACTGCTCCCGGAAGAAGTGTGCCTCCTTTGCACAAATTGGTGACGACCAGACCGGGGCGAGCGAGCCTTCCCACCATCGCGCGGAATTCCCAATGCCCTCCGTTTTTTACCGTCTTGACTCTGTAATCGATCGGTCTGCCACCAATCGTGGCCAGTTCGATTCCCTGCTGAATCAGATAAGGTCTTTTAAGCTTAATGGTGGACAGGACCCGCGCAAGCTCCTCAAAATGTGAACAACGGTATGTCTGGGATAGGCGTGTACAATAATAGCCCGACGTGTGCCTCCCCACTTTGATGACTCCGTGTCCCCCTCCTCCCTTCACCGGCTTAATGAATACAAATTTGTACCGCTCCAGCATACGTCTTAACTCTTCGGAAGAATATTTAACCGTCTGGGGAATATGGGCCGCAACATGCCCGTTTTTCAGCAGCGCTTCCGTCTTCCGTAATTTGCTTGCAAGCTGTCTGGACATAGCAAATCTCCTTTCCGGATCCCCTGCAATATACTTACTCAAAGAGACTCATTTTTTCTTGTATGTTTGTCCAAGGCCGGGGCCTGTTTTGTCCACAGCGCAGTGAAATGGTAGTATCTGCGTTGCAGTATTGGTACAATAATGTTTATTAGCTTGACATCACAGAGCTGCGGCTTTGACGTCAGCCGGCGACTTGCCAGATCACTATTAAGGGAGTGTACATCATGCACAGCAGCATAGGCATCATGGATATCGGCTCCAACTCCATTCGGCTTGTTATCTATGAAATAACGGATACGGGGGCATTCCGTATCGTGCGAGAATATAAGGAATCGGCCCGGCTCAGCGCAAAGGTCGGACCCGACGGAAGAATAGAACGGGAGGCTGTGCTGGGTATAACCCCCCTTTTACGACAATTTGTATCCATATGCGAACAGAATAAAGTGTCCCGGCTTCGAGCCGGAGCAACGGCTGCCATACGTAATGCCGTAAATTCTGAAGAGGTTGTGGCCTGGATCGCCGAAGAAACCGGATTGCAGGTGGAGGTGCTGTCGGGAGAGGAAGAGGGCAACGCCGGATTTCTCGGTGTAGTCAACACGATGAACGTACGTGACGGCATGATCATTGATATTGGCGGGGGAAGCACGGAGGTCACCCTGTTCAGGGAGCGGAAACGGCTCAGAACATTCTCTTTTCCATTCGGAGCCGTAAATATGAACCTCCGCTTTGGTCAGGAGAACAACGACGGAATTTGGGACGCGGCCCAGATCGCCAAGCTGGAAAAATACGTTCAATCCGCCCTTGCAGAGCATCCATGGATCACTTCAAATCCAGGCCTGCCCTTTATCGGACTTGGGGGAACGATGAGAACACTGGCCAAAATCAGCCAGCGGACACGGGATTACTCCCTGCAGGTAACCCACCATTATGAGATGGCAGCGGATGAGGTTGACCGGATGTTCGCCCATCTGCCCCGTCTCAGCAATGGACAGCGCAAAAAAATTGCCGGCCTGTCCAAGGACAGAGCCGACATTATTATACCGGGTCTGATTATTCTCCAGATCATCTTCCGTGCGGCCAAGGGAGCATCCTTTCTGATCAGCGGGGCAGGCTTGCGTGACGGGCTGTTCCACGAGCTTGTGCGTCCGGAAAATCCCGTGCTGCCAGATCCGCTTGAAAGCTCGCTGCGCAATGTGCTGGAATTCGGCGTTCCCGCCGCACCGGCTCACCTTGATCGGGTATTGAGCTATACACTGCGGCTGTACCGGCTTCTGGCCGGAGAGGACACCTTGCATGATGAACGGGTGATTCGCACCGCAGCCATGCTTTATAAAGCCGGCACCGTCCTGAGCTATTATCATTACACCCAGCACAGCGTGTACTGGATCATGCGTGCCGGACTAGGGGGCTTGTCGCACCGGGAAATCGTTCTGGCCGCCATCGCTGCCGATTATCATCCGAAAAACCGGACTGAGCGCCTGCTCCATGCCCATAAAGACATCCTGCAGCCTATGGATATGCAAAAAGTCCACCGCATCGGTTCCCTGCTCCAGCTGGGTATCGCGCTGGACCGCAGTGAAACCGGTTTGGTGGACAACATGGTTCCTTCCTTCGATGGCGGCTCGCTTCATTTGCGTTTACACAGCCGGGAGGAACCTATTCTGGAGTTGAAGGCCATGGAAAACATGGCCAAGGATGTGCAAAAAGCCTGGGATATTATGTTATCGTGGTCGGTAATTCTTTCTTCCAACTCGTGACCTTCATCGCCTCAAATTGACTGCGGACGGACAGGCTGTCGTTTGTCACAAAACGATAGCTTCCGTTCGGCATCAGTTGTCTGGACTTTACATTATCGCTAAGGGAAAGCTGGAGAATGTCAACCACCATCTGCTTGATCCCTTCGTCAAACACAGGACACATCAGCTCAATTCTGCGTGTCAAATTGCGTGTCATCCAATCCGCACTGGACAGGAATACTTCCGGATAGTCCGAATTCTCAAAATAAAAGATTCTGGAATGCTCCAGAAACCGGTCAACGATGCTGATGACCCGTATGTTTTCACTGAGTCCCGGCACTCCCGGACGCAGGCAGCATACTCCGCGCACGATCAGGTCGATCTTGACCCCCGCCTGGGAAGCTTCATACAGCTCATCAATCAGCTCCTGGTTGGACAAGGAGTTCACCTTGGCTATAATTTTGGCCGGCCTGCCGGCTTTGGCATGTTCGGATTCCCGCCGGATCAATTCAAATAGCTTGGGCTTGAGCCCTATCGGGGCGGCAGTGAGGGCCTGCAGCTGCTTGACCGCGGAAAAGCCGGTAATTTCGTTGAACAGCCCTGAGGCGTCCTCGCCAATGAGCGGATTGGACGTGAAGAGCCCGACATCCGTGTATACTCTGGCCGTGCTTTCATTATAGTTGCCTGTCCCCACATGCACATAACGTCTGAGAGAATTCTGCTCATGCCTTACGACAAGGATGATTTTCGCATGGGTTTTGAGGCCGACCAGCCCGTAAACGACATGGCAGCCCGCCTTTTCCAGCTTGCGCGCCCAAGCGATATTGCGTTCCTCATCAAATCTTGCCTTCAGCTCAACGACAACTGTAACCTGCTTGCCAGATTCGGCTGCGCGTGCCAGGGCGGGGATCAAACGAGATTCTCCGTTTACCCGATACAACGTCATTTTGATGGCCATCACCTCAGGATCCTCGGATGCCTCCAGCACAAAATCCGTGACCGCATCAAAGGATTCATACGGGTGATATACCAGCACATCGCGGCTGCGCAGCACCTCGAACATATCCTCACGCAGCGGCAGCTCCGGCGGATACAAGGGCTTGATCTGCGGAAAACGCAGATGCGAGTAGCCTTCAAGACTGTCGGCAAAAGAAGAAAGAAACCCGAGGTCCAGCGGCCCATCTGCTTCGAACACATGATCGAACAGCTCGAATTCCGTCTGCAGCTCCAGCAGTGCGTAAGGATGGATGCCTTTCTCGACCTCCAGCCTTACAGGGGCCCCCCTTCTCCGTCGGCGCAGCTCCTTCTCGATCTCTTCCAGAAGATCCTCTGCTTCCTCTTCATTAATGCTCAGATCGGCGTTGCGCGTCACCCTGAAGCCGTGGACAGATTCCGGGATGTATCCGCTGAACAAAGTATGAACATGATGCTTAATTAAATCCTCGATCAGGATAAAATGCTTGTTTTTACTGTTTGCGCGACGTGGAACGGCAACCACACGCGGAATATTCGACGGAACCTGCACGATGGCGAAATATGGCTTTTCATCCGAACGGTCTCCCTTCCGCCGCAACACAACCGCAAGATAAATATACCTGTGATGCACAAGTGGAAACGGCCGGCTCTGATCGACCGCCATCGGCGTCAGCACCGGAAAAATAATGTCATGGTAGTAAGTGTCCAGCGCCTTGCGCTGGGTGGCGTTCAAATCTTCGTAATCCAGAAATACAAGCCCTTTCTTGCCCATCTGGCGCGATACTTCGCGGAAGGCTTTGTACTGCTCGGACACCATCTCCGAAATTCTTTTGATCAACCGCTTGTACAGACCTGACGGGGCATAACCCGTAAAATCCTTTTGCATGAAGCCTGCTTTGATTTTCTCCCTGGTTTCCGCTACACGTACGGACATAAATTCATCCAGGTTGCTGGAGACGATCGCAAGAAATTTGGCCCGCTCCAGCAGCGGGGTATCCGCAGCCTGTGCTTCCTGCAGCACTCTGCGGTTAAACTCGATCCAGCTGAGATCACGGTTGAAATAACGGGCTGCCCGTGCTTTGTCGCTCTCGACGTGACTTTCTTCTTTAATCATGATGACCTCCATCATTTACCGCATAATTGGAATTGTCTATTAGCTGCAATGTTGTCTTGCTATCCATTCACCATCAGTATATCAACAAAATGTAAAATATGCGTAAACATACAGCTTTTATTCTTTACAAAACAGGCTATACACGTTAAAGTCATTACTTGAACAATTTTTGTGTGGCGTCACTGGCCCAGCAAAGCCAAAATCCGGGAGGACGATCTATGGACTCGAAGAAAAAACCCCGCATTCTGCAAAAAAATATCGATTTTTTTATAGCCGCCCTATCCCAAACCCCCGTTACGGTATGGCAGGAGGATCCGACAGGCGTGTACTGTGAGATCGGAACCGGGATTGTCGAAATGTTCTCGGATGCGGCCGTACGCGTCCGCAATACTGATGGCAGTAAAAGTCATTATGACCGGGATATCACGCTGTTTCAGGGTGTTCATTAATTTTAAGGAACTGATTTTTCAAGCGCCTGCGGGCGCTTTTTTTGCTTTCTTCCAAGCTTCGGATATTTGGAACGCTGCTTTCAAAAGGTGTATGATGATTAAGAATCGAATGATGGAAGCAGGGATGCACTTTTGAACGAAAGCATATTGATTATGACCGCTGTAGAAGCCGAGCGGGAAGCCGTGCTGCGCGGCCTGAACGGCAGCGCGCGCTTTGATGTGCACCTGGCCGGGGTGGGCCCGGCTTCGGCCGCCGCCCTTACGACAGGGCAGCTTGCGGCAGGCGGCTACCGGGCTGTCATCAGCGCCGGCATCGGCGGAGGTTTTGCCGGTGTCGCACCCGTGGAATCGGTCGTGGTCGCGACCTCCATTATCGCCGCCGATCTTGGCGCCGAGACGGCGGAGGGCTTCAGCAGCGTGGACGAGCTTGGCTTCGGCTCCAGCCGTCTGCCGGTGGACGCCGCGACCGCCGGTCGCTGGGCGCGGCTCCTTGCAGCCGGTGGCCTGCAGGCCTGTGCCGGCCCGGTGCTGACCGTGTCCACAGCGACAGGCACAGCCGCCACCGCAGCGGCGCTGGCAAAGCGGGTACCGGGCGCTGCCGCCGAAGCAATGGAAGGCTACGGGGTCGCTATGGCCGCCCGCTCCGCCGGACTGCCCGCTTTTGAGGTTCGCGCCATTTCCAATGCCGTTGGCCCCCGCAACCGCGCCGAATGGCGGATCAAGGAGGCGCTGCAGTCGCTTGAGGCTGCATTCAAGATGTTAACGGAGGTTTTATAAGATGAAGATTGCATTTTCGCCATGCCCCAACGACACCTTTGTATTTCACGCATTGGTACATGGATTGGTGGAGGGCACACCCGAGTTTGAGGTCAAGTATGCCGATATCGATATTACGAACAATCTGGCCGTAACGCCCGCGGGTCTGGATGTTATGAAAATTTCTTATGCTGCCCTGCCCTGGGTGCTGGATGACTACGCCCTTCTGCCTTGCGGCGGCGCACTGGGACGCGGCTGCGGCCCGCTCGTGCTGACGCTTGACGGCTCCACCGATCCGGCGGATTTGTCCGGCAAGCGTGTCGCAGTGCCAAGTGAACGTTCAACCGCCTACCTGCTGTTCCGCCTCTGGGCGGCTAGGCATGTGCCGGGTGGTGTGGGCGAGATCGTCGTCATGCCGTTTGACCAGATTATGCCGGCGGTACGGGACGGCCGGATGGACGCGGGACTGGTCATTCACGAAGCGCGCTTTACCTACCCGGAATACGGGCTCAGCCTGCAGGTGGACCTGGGCAGCTGGTGGGAAGAGGATACAGGGCTTCCCATTCCGCTGGGGGCCATCATTGCCCGCCGAAGCCTCGATTTGAAAGCAATCACCAGTTGGATCCGCGCCTCCGTAGAATATGCGTGGCAGCATCCCGAGGCTGCGCGGGATTACGTGATGTCGCACGCCCAGGAGATGTCCCCTGATGTGGCGCAGTCTCATATCAACCTGTACGTTAATGATTTCACGGCTGATCTTGGGGAGAGCGGTTATGCCGCGATTGAGGCCCTGCTTGGCCGCGCCGCCGCCGAGGGCCTTGTGCCTGCATTTGATCCCGGCAAGCTGCGTCCATATCATCTAGATCTGTAAGATCATTAGTTTCATGACAAAAAGACAGTCCGCCAGACTTGAAGTCCAAGCCGCAAACTGTCTTTTTGTTTTTCATGAATAAAATTCCGAAATACAGAAAAAATAATATTCCGCTAAAAATTATAACGCATCATTCGGTCTCCATAACTTCCGTTTTAAATACGTTATCCAGCTTCGTGCCCAGCCTTTTCACCAAAGGGACCTTGATATCTCTGCCCAGCTCTTTAAGAAACGTATCCACATCACAGTTCACTCGTTCCAGACGCAGCTCTATAGAACCATCCCCAATAATGCTCGGATTGGCTTCTTCGGGCACCACAACTTCAATGTCATACTTCTTAGTCAGCGTGTTGCTGTAGCGTGAGAAAATCTCAAGTAACTCGTCATTGCTGAACTTTTCAATTGCTGTTTTCCCTTTGTTCGTAAATTTCAGTTTCACTCTCACTTGTCCTGTCCCCTTTTCGTTCAACCATAAAATTTAGTCTAATCGCGGAAGCTGCTCTGGCTGCGGATGGAACCTTAAAGAGAAGACCTGAAATCATTCGATGAACCTTACACGATTATATCAATATTTTCATTATTTTTCACCATAAACTGTTCGCCTATTCGTTCTCCTTCTTAAAGAAAAAACACGACTGCCGGAGGACAATCGTCTTAGCTAAAGGATGATACAGCCAGATAATACAGGTTTAGACAGGCTTGTGCAGGTCCAGCCAAGGGACTCAATGCTACGGCAGCAAGCTTTTATGCCGCAAAAAACCTCCATAACGCAGATAGAGTACTATCCCGCTATGGAGGTTGTTATTTGCTGCATTAAACCGCCGCTTAGCACTGCTCCGGATTCGGTGCCCCCGCATCGTCGCGTGTGCGGAAAGACGAGCCGCAGCCGCATGTGGCGATGGCGTTCGGATTATGGATGGTAAAGCCGCCGGACATGCCCGATTCCTCGAAGTCGATTTCCAGACCGTCAAGGTAACGAAGATTTTCCTTCTCCACTACCACCTTTAAATCCTGAACGTTCATATATATATCCTGATCGCTTTCCTGATCATCAAAGCCCATTGCGTATGAGAAGCCTGTGCAGCCGCCCGGCGTTACACCAAGGCGCAGGAACATATTCGGCGTTTCCTGCTGTGCAAGCATTTCCTTCAGGCGCTCGGCAGCGGGATCCGTAATTATAATCATTGTTTTTCCTCCTTCTCCTTGCTTTCTATTTTTTCAGTATACTCCAGTTTCGGCAAGGCCTCAAGCCATGACAACGCCTGACCGCCAAGGACAAAAGCACTGTTTTTATGGCTAATCCGGTTGAACACCCGCCGGGTCAGGTTTATAATAGGTGGGTACGTGAAAACAAACTGTCGGAATTTTGTCATAGAACAAACCGATATTTTTAGTTTTGTAACATTTTTCACAGCATTAACATGCTCCGCGAAGCCGGAAGCGTACCGACGGAACGGGACATCCTGTGTGTATCAGCAAGCAGTCGCTGATCGCCCAGCATTTTGGAGGAGGAATAGGTATGTCCACATTAGTATCACCCTTTACGGAGAGAAGAATGGCGGAAATCGTTGAGAAGGTGCGCAATGGCGAGCGGCTGACGCTTGAAGACGGCGTGTACCTGTATGAAACGGATGACCTTCTGACCCTGGGTCAGCTCGCTAACGAGGCCAATTTACGCAAGAACGGTAAAAAAGTGTACTTCATCGAAAACATGAGCCTGTACTTCACCAATGTATGTGAGGCCCGCTGTGCGTTCTGCAATTTCCGCAAGGACCAGGGCGATGAAGGCGCCTATACATTGTCCGGTCAGGAAATGATTGACTATGTTGAACAGCATATCCATCCCGGAGTGCGTGAATTTCATATTGTCGGCGGGCATAATCAACATGTACCCTTTCAATATTATGTAGATTCACTGAAGGCGCTCCATGAAAAATATCCTGATGTTACTCTTAAAGCTTATACGGCTGCCGAGATCGATTTTTTCACCCGCATCAGCGGGCTGAGCATTGAGGGAGTGCTGCAAGAGCTGCGGAAGGCCGGGTTACAAACGCTGACCGGCGGTGGTGCCGAAATTCTGTCCGATCAATACCGGCAGAAAATGAAAGTGACCAAAGCCAACGTGGAACGTTATCTGGAGGTCCATCGGACCGCACACAAGCTTGGTATGAAAACCCACACCACCATGCTGTACGGATCGGTTGAATCCTACGAAGATCGCGTTAGTCATATGCTGCAAATTCGTGAGCTTCAGGATGAAACGGGCGGCTTTATGGTGTTTATTCCCCTGTCCATGCAGCCGAAAAGCAAAAATGCCGGCATCATGCGGCGCAATTCAGCCTACGAGGATCTCAAGACCATCGCGATCAGCCGCCTGATGCTCGACAACATCCAGCATGTGAAGGCTTACTTCATCAACATCGGTCCGCAGCTGACACAGGTGGCGCTGTCCTTTGGCGCATCTGACGTTCACGGCACGATTGTCCGTGAGCAGATCAGCCATGCTGCCGGAGCACTCACGCCTGCCGGTCTGACCCGCAAAGAACTTATCTGGCTCGTTAAGGGAGCCGGCCGCATTCCGGTGGAGCGGGACACCTTCTATAACGAAATTCAAGTATACGAGTAATCTGCTGCATGCAATGGGCACAATCGTTACCCAGAAAGGGCGAGACCTTATCATGAAGAAATTCGTCATTCTTGGAGGCGGCTACGGCGGCCTCACTATTGCCAAAGAACTGCTGGATAAATCCATTCCACAGGATACCGAGCTTGTGCTTGTGGACCGGATGCCTTTTCAAGGGCTTAAAACGGAATATTATGCACTGGCTGCCGGAACGGTATCGGACTTTGAACTAAGAGTCGCCTTTCCGGAACTCGATCAGCTTACCCGCAGATACGGGGAAATAACCTCCATCGATTTGGATGCCAAAATCGTCCACTTCCAGGACGGTGATCCGCTGCAATATGATCAACTGGTGATTGGTCTCGGGTGTACAGACCGTTTTCATAATACCCCCGGCGCTGAAGAGTATGCCTGCACAATCCAATCGTTTAACAGCACACGACAGACTTATATGCGCTTGAATGAAATCAAGCCCTGCGGAAGCGTGCATATTGTCGGCGGCGGCCTGAGCGGGGTGGAAATTGCAGCCGAATTGCGGGAGAGCCGGCCGGACCTGAACATCTCCATCATGGACCGGGGGGATCGGGTGCTCTCCTCCTTTCCGCAGCGCCTGTCCACCTATGTGCATGCATGGTTTAAAGAGCATGATGTGAATGCTATGTCTCATGTCGCGGTAACCAGGGTTGAACCTAACGCCATCTATAACCATGATGATCTCATTCATACCGATGCCGTCGTATGGACGGCCGGGATTCAGCCGGTGAAGATCGTCCAGGATCTCAAGGTAGCCAAAGATCCGCAAGGCAGGATCGTTCTGAACGAGCTGTACCAGATCCCGGATCATCCAGAAGTATATGTAGTAGGGGATTGCGCAAGTCTTCCTTATTCGCCAAGTGCACAGGCAGCAGAAGTCCAAGGTGAGCAGATTGCCCATATCGTCCGGGCGCTCTGGAAGGGGGAACAGCCCCATGTGCACGCTATCAAGCTGCGCGGCACCCTGGGATCATTAGGCAAGAAGGCCGGATTTGGCTACGGATTCCTGGGCGGTACCGCCCTGCGCGGACGCATTCCCCGTCTGCTCAAAAGCGGCGTCCTCTGGAAATCGAAGCGCCATTTTGGCTAAATCTTGTAGTACCATATAACATGCCAAAACCTGCCCTCTGTAGGCAGGTTTGTTTTTTAGCCTCTTATTTTTGATCATTTTTTTCTTCTTTAATATACTCAATGATATCCTGTACCTCACAGTCCAAAGCCTCGCAAATTCTGTTCAATGTATCGAACTTTACGCCATCTGTTTCTTCGTTGTACAGCTTGGCAATCCCATTTCTATGTAACCCGGTTAAACGGGATAGATCAGCAATGTTAATTCTTTTTTCGCCCATAAGGCGAGATAAATGGACTTTAATCATATGTTCCTCTCCTCACAAAAATGCATACCAAAGTGTTGACAACGCACACTCCAATATGTACATTTAAGTAGATAAAGCAAACACTATAGTGTTCATTTTTTACTTCTTAATGTTTGAAACTTTTATTAAGATAAACGTCTATCGACGTACATTCAAAGAAGACAGACCACGTTTAGCGGTAGTTTTTCTTGCGATCTCAGGAAGCTGACTCTGCGATAATTATACATTCTGACATCTTAAAAAGAGGTGAGAACATGCTAGAATCGCTCGAATCTTTGGCCGAGCCATTAATTCGAACGCGCATAGAGCTATTATACAATAATTTGTCCCATTCGCGGCCAGACTATAGTCAACTAACCCAAGAATGTGACAGTTACTTCCGATCTATTCGCCAGGCAGTGCCTGATAAGCTAAACCATACGATATTTCTTTACGAAGACACACAGTTATCCATGCAAACTCTCCTGGAAAGAGAAATCTATTTGCAAGGCTTCCGGGACGCACTTCAGTTAATGAATGAATTACAATACGCCGGCATCCAAATATCCCCTGTAAAATGAATTGTTATTTTACACAAATCTACACTCCTTGTCAGTAACTAATCAGCATCTAACACTGTTGTAGAGACTTTAGGAATGGATGCGGTACAATTAGATCACTGAACAGTGAAGGGGATGGTTTTCATGATCACTGGTACCATTAGAAAATGGGGAAAAGACCTGGCTTTGCTTCTCCCTTCGAAGTTAGCTAATCATGTGAATTTTAAAGACGGCGTAGAGGTTGAATTGATCGTGACCGAAAATAAGGAAGTTATCCTCCGCCCTTTATATCCGGCTTCTGACGATCAGGCTGCATTACGTGCTCATTTTTTGGCTTTGCGGTCTCTGTGTAAGCCTCGTGCGGATAAACATAAAGAAATGTTTGATGGTCCAATGGGAGATGAACTCATTTAATCCGGTTTACAAATTACAGCTCCAAACTCTCTACAAAACCGAAATCGGCGCTTGACTGGGAATTGCGTATTCACGGACTTATGCACAAAAGCAGCGGAGAGGACGAAGCAATTCCGGAAAAGCGGTAGCGTTCGCCTTTGGCCCGGAGGGTCAACAGCGATTGGAGGAATGCTTCGTTCTCGGAGCGTCTCACAAACGCACGAAAAGAGTGTCCCCGGTCAATGGACCTTTTGGGACACCCCCTTTTAACCCGACAGTGTAGTGATGCTTCTCCTGACAATCAGTCAATATCAAGACTCTCCCATGCCTCGGCTTCCTTGATTTTGGCGATAATCGCATCATACAATGCTGCGGGCGAATCCGCTGCCACAATTTCACCGTTGACCATCGCGTACGGCTGGGCATAACACTGCCCGCAATTGTTCAGACAGCCATATTCCACAACATCATATTCGGGATTCTCCTCAAGTCTGGGCATGACATCCTCAGTGCTGGTATTACTGCTGCAAAATTCTATGATCGGTCTCATGATTTTATTTCACCTGCTTTTGGCGGGAGCATTTTATTTTGCTCTCGTTTGTAATATAATAAGCCTTATAGGAAAGGAGTTGAATTCTAATGAACGATAACACAATCACCATGTATGATGAAGTGTTGGAAGTTTTGGATAAATTGCGTCCGTTCCTGCAGCGTGACGGTGGTGACGTAGAGCTGGTTGACGTGGAAGACGGCATTGTGAAGCTGAAGCTGATGGGTGCCTGCGGTAGCTGCCCAAGCTCTACAATTACACTGAAAGCCGGTATCGAACGCGCTTTGCTCGAAGAAGTTGACGGTGTGCAGGAAGTAATACAGGTATTCTAATATGCTTCAAGCATATTGACGGTAAGGGCCTTGACTTCGCAAGAAGCCAAGGCTCTTTTTTGCGGACTCCCTACCCATCTACAGTATAGAAGGACGGATCGGGTCGAGGCCTCCTGAAATGTCCATAATATTGCCTGTAATAAAGTCGGACGAATCCTCGCATAAATAAGCAATCACACGTGCGATATCCTCACCGCTGCCCGGTCTGCCTCTGGGTGTCTCATGATCCTCCATGCCGCGAACCTCGGCAATCGTCTTCTCCTTATTGTCGCCCCGAATGTCTCCGGGACAGATCATATTGACCGTGATTCCCGACAGAGCTTCTTCAACAGCCAGAGTCTTGGTAAAAGAGACCAAACCCACCTTCGCCGCTGCATATACCGCCCGGTGCGGCCATGCTCTTCCCTCCGCAGCATGTCCAAATCCAAAATGGATAATTCTTCCCCATCGCTGTCTGCGCATATGCGGAAGTACCAGATGATCCAGCAGCATCGTGCCGACCAGATTCCCGTTCAGCATCGCATGAATTTCAACAGGCGCATAGTCAGCGAACAGCTTGCGCTCGCGTATAAAAGGCCCTGCGTTATTCACCATGATATCCACACCGCCGAGCTTAAGCTCGACCTGGCTCACCAGCTTTTCAATATCCTGCTGCTTGGAAATGTCCGCCTGAACGGCTGTACACCGAACTCCCTTGGTTTGAATGATTTGTTCCAGCTCCAGAGCTTCCGTGCGGCTGTGTACATAGTTTATCGCAATATCGAACCCTTGATCCGCCAAATGTAAAGCTGTCATTCTCCCCAGCCCTTTGGCGCTTCCTGTAATCAGGGCAATCTTTGGTTTCAACGCACTTCCTCCTCTGCAAAGAGAACGCCACAGAATCAGTATAAAAGATTTGGGTCCATGCCTCAACTTGTCCGGGGAACAGCAAGTAAAAACCGCCCCTGCCTGAAGGCAGAAGCGGTGTGGGAAACGGTCTGTTCAATTAAAATGCCGGAACGATAGCTCCCTGGTATTTATCTTCAATAAATTTCTTGACTTCCTCGGATTGCAGGGCTTTGGCCAGCATCTGAATGCCTTCGGAATCCTTGTTATCCGGACGGGCCACCAGCAGATTCGCGTATGGAGATTCCTTGTCTTCGATGAACAGGGCATCCTTCGTCGGATTCAGGTTGGCTTCCAGCGCATAGTTGGTGTTAATGACCGCCAGGTCCAGGTCAGGCAGCTGGCGCGGCAGCATGGCCGCATCTGCGTCGCGGACGTCCAGGTTCTTCGGATTGCCAGTGATATCTGCGATGGTGGAGTTGATGTCCGTGTTGTCCTTTAAAGTAATCAGACCTTGCTTGGCCAGCAG
Organism: Paenibacillus medicaginis; assembly: GCF_042138635.1. NCBI lineage: Bacteria > Bacillati > Bacillota > Bacilli > Caryophanales > Paenibacillaceae > Paenibacillus > Paenibacillus medicaginis. The sequence goes on from NZ_JBHIRY010000014.1 coordinate 112,998, forward strand.
CATCAAGGCGCGGCCAGCGTTTGTCGCATCATTAGGGATGCCTACAATAGCGCCGTCCGGAATTTCATCCACGGATTTGTATTTTTGCGAATACGCGCCCATAGGCTCAACGTGTACTGGCACTACGGATACCAAATCCATGCCACGCGCTTTGTTCTCGCTGTCCAGATACGGCTGGTGCTGGAAAAAGTTCGCATCCAGTTGCTTGTCGAACAGCTGCACATTCGGCTGCACATAATCGTTAAAAGTAACAACCTGCAGGCGCACACCCTCTTTTTCCAGCGCAGGCTTGATCGCTTCAAGAATTTCAGCATGCGGCACAGCGGATGCACCGACCTTCAGCTCGATACTGCGCGATGTTCCCGGATTATTGTCCGCAGTTGCCTTCTGACCGTTTTGAGCGTTTTGAGTGTTCCCGCAAGCTCCCAGAATCAGCAGCAATGCAAGGCTTAAGAAAGCAAATGACCATTTTTTCATAACGTGTAATCCCTCCAAAATTTAATTTTTTTAAAAAGATTGGGTATGAATAAGGATCTATATTTAATGTTTCCTTATTTCCGTGTATAATGCCGCACCAGACGATCACCCGCCATTTGCAGCACCTGAACCAGTACCACCATGAGCACAACGGCGACAATCATGACGGCCGTGTCATAACGGTAATAACCGTAGTTGATCGCCAACGCACCCAAGCCGCCGCCGCCGATCATCCCGGACATGGCCGTATAGGACACGAGCGTGACAATCGTAATCGTTAAAGCGGCGAGCAGTCCCGGCCTTGCCTCACGGAGCAGCACGCGAAAAATGATCTGCCCGGTGGAAGCTCCCATCGCGTGAGCCGCTTCAATAACACCCCGGTCCACCTCGCGCAGGGACGTTTCGACAAGTCTTGCGAAAAACGGCGCCGCTCCGATGACAAGCGGAGGAATCGTGCCGGTCACTCCAATGGAGGTGCCAACGATCGCCCTCGTTACAGGGATCAATGCGACGATCAGAATGATAAACGGCACGGATCTCAGTATATTAACGATAAATGACAGTACGGTGTAGACCACCTTCATCAGGCCAAGTGACGAACGGCTGGACAGGAACAGCACGACCCCGAGCGGCAGCCCCAGAATCAGTGTGAACAAACCGGATATCAGCAGCATTTGGATCGTATCCATTGTCGAACTGCCGATCTCATTCCAGTTAATCTGTGAAAAATCAAGCTCATTCATCCGCCGATCACCTCCACATCAAGCCCCTGTGTCGACAATTCCTGCGTCGTCTCCCGGATCGCCTGCTCGTCTCCTTCAAAGCGGACGGTAAGCAATCCGTAGGGCACATTTTTCAGCGTGGAGATCGTGCCCTGCAGGATGGCAAAATCCACACCGGTCCGCCGGACCGTGCGTGATAAAATCGATTCATAGGTTTTATCACCCAGGAATGAAATTCTGACAGTCTGCGAAGAGGACGGGTGGGAGGCGGCAATCGCTGCCTGCAGCTCTTCTCCCTGGTCTGTCTCCCTCATAATAAATTCCCTTGTCACCGGATGCTGCGGCTTGATGAAGACTTCAGCCACCAGACCCTGCTCCACGATTCCGCCCTGATGAATAACAGCGACACGGTCGCAGATCCGCTGGATCACATGCATTTCATGTGTAATCAGCACGATGGTCAGATTGAAGCGCTCATTAATATCCAGCAGCAGCTTCAGAATGGAATCCGTCGTCTGCGGATCGAGCGCCGACGTGGCTTCGTCGCACAACAGCACGTCCGGGTCACTGGCGAGGGCACGGGCAATGCCGACCCGCTGCTTCTGGCCGCCGGACAGCTGTGCCGGATATTTGTTGGCATGCTGCTCCAGCCCGACAAGCGCGAGCAGATCCTTCACCTTCTTATCAATTTCCGCTTTCGGTCTGCCGTCAAGATGGAGCGGAAATGCGATATTGTCATATACGGTCGCGGATGACAGCAGGTTAAAATGCTGAAAAATCATCCCGATTTTACGGCGTCTGGATTGCAGCTGCTTCCGGTTAAGTCCTGTCATATTTACACCATCGATCCACACCTCGCCCGAGCTTGGCCGCTCCAGCAAATTGATGCAGCGAATCAGTGTGCTTTTTCCTGCTCCGGAGTGGCCAATAATGCCGAAGATTTCACCTTTGCCGATCGATAAGTTCAGGTTGGACAGTGCAGGTGTCATCCGGCTGCCTTTGCCATAAAACTTCGTTAGCTCTCTGATTTCAATCAAGTTGGTCCGTCCCCCTTCTCTTCCTTTTACCCCATCCGCCGGGACTGTCTCTATTTTGTCCTGTTAAAGGCAAATAGCCCTTTTCACAAATGAAAAGGGCTTCTGCAATCCAGCAAAATCCGGTTCTCATCTGCCAATACTACTTAAACACAGTGGTATTGTTGGAATTAGCACCATGACGCTGCCCCCTAAGCGCTTAATAACGCCGGGGTGCAGCCGGTTGCCGGGCTTCATCGGGCCAGTCCCTCCGCCTCTCTCGATAAGAGATTATATAATTGTTTCAATTATTTTGAGTTTGGGATATCCACTCTATAACCTTCATAAAGCTGACATTAAACTAGATTTCAGTATAGATACTTTACATGGCTTTGTCAAAGGTAATTTTTTTTCCACTGCTGGTTCGTATATTCGAACGCTTCCGCTACCGACCGGCAGACCATGTCCAGGCCCTGCCGCAGATCGTCAAGATGCTCATCCAGATCCTCAAGCTTGATTTTGCCATACAGCGCCCGCTGCTTCTGCCACAGATCATCCTGCATTTCCACGTTCATGTAGTGCACTTCCGTATTTCTGCGTTTACGCAGCCGGTCAAGCGGCTCCCTGAAGCGGTCCTTAAGCTCAAACAGGCGATCAGCCAGCCTGTCGTGGATTTTCAAATACCGGAACTGCCGCAGCACGGTGAAATAGGAGTAATGTGCTTTTACCCTGGATGTGTTCATATCGTAAAAGTCATTCAGCAGATTGCCGAGCTTATCCAGCATGGAGAACACCCGGATAAACCCGTTTTTGTAAAAATACACATACCGTTCATAATCCGCACGCTCCTGCCCGGTCATTTCCTCGGAAAACTTCGCATGCACCTTGTTCCGGAAAAATGCCGCGGCAAACTTGCTCTGCTCCAGCTCGTCCAGGGAGGACATCAGCCCGCGTGTCAATATGTCGGCCTTACGGAAATCGGACGTAGGATCTCCGCTTTGCTCCATCTGGTGCTGTAGCAAGCCCAGCGTCCGCTTCATGCTGTTCATCGCCTGCAGCAGCATTTCGTTATCCTGCCTTGACGGTTCTCCCAAAAGCTCACGCAGCATATGCTCAACCTCCCCGTGTCTGTTCCGGCCCTGCGAAGTTTATACTTTCTGAGATCTTCACAAACCGTAGCTTTTCCAGCGTTCATCCACCAAGTGCACAATGTCCTCGCGCGGCAGCACCTCATCCGGGTAACCAGGCTTCATACGCGCATCCACTATGATCGGCAGCTTGTAATTCAAATGATGCAGCTTGACTTCATGATCGGCAAACATGTCCGTTGCCGGATTGAAGCGGGTGAATACTGTCCACAGGAAAGAGGCCTGTGATCTTACTACCTCTTCGGCGTTATCCACAATAAACACGAGCGGCCACTTCTGCTCCATAGCAGACATGCGCTGCAGCACGTGCACAGGCAGCTCAGGCTCCTGCTCGTAGGAGGCTCCCGAGATGACAAGACAGCCGCCGCAATAGGACTCAATACGGGTGATGCCAGGCAGGTCTCCGCCCTCATACATCCGTGGCAGTTCACGCACCGGCTCGCCGACCCCCATCAGCACGGCCTTGCTGCCATGGTTAAGCTTGCGCCCCGTATAATCGAGCGTATCATGCGAAGTATGATTAAGGATGAACAAATCCTGTGCCGGATTGAAGCGCTCCAGAATCGTCTCCAGCAGCACCGTAAAATTCGACAGGTCGAGCGGCTTGTCTGTCAGCATAAGAAACTTGGTCAGCGAAAGCTGGCCTTGCCCCAGGATCGTAAAGGCAGATACGAGCGCCTCGCGCGAGTAGCTTTCACGCACAACCGCAGCAGCCAACGCATGAACCCCGGTCTCCGCATACGCCCATAAAGAGCGCACAGCCGGCATAACAAGCGGATAAGCCGGTGACAGCAAGCGCTGCAGGAATTCGCCCAGATAATAGTCCTCCTGGCGTGGCTTGCCTACAATCGTAGCCGGATAGATAGCGTCCTTGCGGTGATGCGCATGTTTGACATGAAATACCGGAAAATCATGCTTCAATGAGTAATAGCCGAAATGGTCCCCAAACGGCCCCTCCGGACGCCGCTCATGCGGAGGCACATAACCGCTGATCGCAAATTCAGCCTCTGCAGGAATACGATGTCCGCCCAAAGGATCTTCCGCCATCGGCAGCTTGTCACCCATAATCAGTGATGCAAGCATCAGCTCGGGCAGATTCTCGGGAGCGGGGGCGATCGCCGAAGCGATCAGCGCAGGGGGCCCGCCCAGGAAGATCGTAACGGGCAGCGGCTCGTTGCGCTGTTCTGCTTCGTGATAGTGGAAGCCGCCGCCTTTATGGATCTGCCAGTGTATTCCCGTTGTGGAGTCATCATAGATTTGAATCCGGTACATGCCCAGGTTATGGTCTTTGGGCTGGCCGGGCTTCTCTGTATACACGAGCGGCAGCGTAATGAATGGACCTCCGTCCTCATGCCAGCTTGTGACACGCGGTAGTTGCGCGAGAGGCGCCTCCGTTCTCTGTACGCCCAGTACAGGGGCTTCTGCGGCGGAGACCGTTTTTACTCCTACCTTAATCATGTCCCTGATCAGCCCTCGTTCATTCCACAACGCTTTCGGAGTGGGCGGCAGCAGCGTCTTCGTTGCATTGACAATCGTCTTCATCAGCTGCTCCGGACGGGGGCCGAAGGCCATATCCACCCGCCGGTTGGTGCCAAACAGATTGCTGACGACCGGAAACGGCGTTCCTTTCACATTGGTGAACAGCAGAGCCTTGCCCTCCTGCTCAATCACCCGACGGTGAATCTCCGCCAGTTCAAGATAAGGATCAACGGGTGCTTCAATAATATGCAGGTCATTTTCTTTGCGCAGCGCTTCAATAAACTGCCGCAGATTCTGATAGATCACGGTATGTAGTCCTCCTATATTGAAAGCCGCCGCAGGTGCTGAGGCGGGCCGGTAATATCAAGCCTTAACCAAAACAAAGTCCTCGAGCAGCTCGCGGACTTTGCTTGTTCTGATCTTATTATAGGGGTTTACCTGCTTTTGGGCAAAACCGGATATTGCAATCCCCTTAAGTACGCTGAAGGGAAGCGTTCTGTACGGCCATTTTCTCCGGCGACAGCTGCCATACCCGGAAGCTCATGTAGCACAATACGGCAAACAACGCTGCAATGATCACCATATGCGACAATACGACAAACATGTACAACTCCGGTCTTCCCGCCGTATAGAGCAGCGCAATGCCCACAACAATCTGCAGGGCAATGAGGATAACGGAAGTTACGCCAAGAGCACGGATATCGCCATGGTCCGGGTGTTTGCGATAAGCAAAATGACCGACGGCCAGAATAACAACGAACAGGACGCCGGCTGCAATCTGGTGCAAAGATAACGGCGCAATCCCCAAGAAGGAGTTAATGCGGTTCTCTGTAGAATGGCTCAGGAACGCCCCTGTATACACCGCAATGTACGTATAGACGGTTGACGCCCAGATGAAATTGCGGAAGCCGCGCGAGACCGGCTTTTTGTCATGGCGCAACACACGGCGGGTATCACGATCCTCCTGCCAGGCGCCCAGTGTCATCATTGACGCGCTCGCAAAGGCAATGAGCGAAAAGCCGAAATGCAGCGCCATCACTGCGGCGGACTGGGAGAACACGACAGCCAACGCTCCCATCATCCCCTGAATAATGACAAAGGCCAGCGTCATGAATGAGAAAAATTGCAAATCACGCCGCTTTTTGAAATAAATCAGAAACCCCACAAAAGTGGCAATGGACAGTAGTCCCGCCAATCCGCTGACCGAGCGGTGTGAAAACTCGATGACAGACGCAATCGTATGAGCCGGAACGAATTTGCCGTTGCAGGTCGGCCATTCTCTGCCACAACCAAGGCCCGAATCGGTCCGTGTCACCACTCCGCCGCCAAAGGTCGCGAGGAACATGACAATACAGGTCGCAAGCGCCAGCCATTTTATAACTCGTGTACTTTTCACTATAACTCACCTGTTTTCATATTTTAGTTGCAAGCATTCCTTTAATAAAAATTATAACTGATACAAACATCATTGACATAAAACCTTTGTGACAAAATGTTAACGTCTCCGCAGCAGCAAAAAAACGCCTCCCTTAAAAACAGGGAGACGTTCCGCTTGGATCAGCTTATGCTTTTAATGCGGTATGGACCTCAATTGCCCGGTCAAGAAACTGTTCGATTTCCGCACGGGATTTGCGCAGTCGGTTCACCAGCCGCACCACTTCCTTGCCGTTGCTGAAGGCGATGAAGCTCGGAATGCCAAGCACGTTATGGGCTTCGCTGACGCCCTCTGCTTCCTCAACATCAACCTGGATCAGCTTCAAGGCATCCGCATACTTCTCTTCCACGTCCGGCATAAATGGATCTATAAATTTACAGTCACCGCACCAGTCAGCCTTAAATACGGCCACCGTCAGCCCGGGAGCCCGCACGGCCTGATCGAATTCCGCCTTGTTTCTAATTTGCTGCATATTGCATACCATCCCTTCGAATCATTTATGAATCACCGAAGCACGTCTATATTCTAACCTGAAAAAAGGTTTTTGCACAGGCTTCCGATTCCGGTTGGAACTCCGGCTCCCAAGCCATACTGGATATTAGAGAAGTATGAAAGGAGGAAAGGAATCATGCGGAATGGCTGGCTGCGCTCAGGGATGCGTCTGCTTGGAACGGTGCCCCGTACGGCCGGGGATGCGCTGAAAGGCAAATATGCGGCATGGAAAGCCTCCAACAGGCTCCGCCATCCGCTGCGGGAGCAGCCGTGGAGCACCAGCGCCGCTGCAGCGGCGCTGGAGGAAGCGGGGCGCATGCTTGCCATGAGCGGACGAACTATGCGCGAACCGACTGCGGAACCAATGCTTTGCGGGGAAGATCGGGATCTGGTAGAACAGATTCACAATGAGACCACAAAGCATAACCGCAGCAATCTTACGCGCACAGCTGCCTATCTCGAATGCTACAACAGCCATCCGGAGCTGCACTGGGCGTTGCTGGCCCACCTGGTGTCCCGCAATGGCGGATATAACATGACCGATTTAAAGGGCGGACTGATGGCAGACCTTGTGACCGGCAAGGAGAGAGAGTGGACGTACCGCTTGCTTGAGAGATGTAATGCTCTCATTTTCCAGGATGCGTATCCGCAGCTGCTGCTGTACGCGCACAGCCGCCGGCTTGGGCGCAGCTGCTTTCACCTGCTGCCTTTTTTCCATGTCTCTGTTTTTATGAGCCCGTTCTGGGAAAGGTTTTGGACTCTGCGGGACAGCCCTCTTCTGACCGTCGCGCTCATCATTAACGAACAGCATTATATCGAAGGGCGGGTAATGTGCAACCCGTACTTCAGGAAACACGTTACCCGCAGCACATCGTTTCGCACGCGCCAATGGCTGCAGCTTAATCAGATCGTGTTTCCGCTTGGACAGGACAGCGGGCTGGCAGGGCTCGTGATCGAGCAATTCGCCGATTTGGGCGAGCGCATCGCTGTCGGGAAATCCCTCTACGCCATGCTGTTCGGATATGAACAGGTGCTGACGCAGGCCCTTTCCTTCGCCCGCAAGGTTCCGCACAGAGGCTCGCGCAGCGAATACTGGCCCGGTCTCTTTACAGCCGACAGCGAAAAAGCGCTGCACTCTCCTCACGAGAGCACAACGCTTCATAGCCGGAAATGGCTTCCTTCCGGAAGTAAATTGTACAGTCCGACACTGGAGCAGGTCTGGTCTGACACGCCTTATGATCCGATCCCCAGGTATGACTGGTTCGCGGGATTTTTGAACCCGTCTTATCTGAGCAGGCCGCGGCGCCCCTACCTGTTCGAGATGACACATGAGCACAGATTCGGCATTCAGAAAACGGCCGCCGTCCATGATGCGGAAGCTCTTCTTTTTCAATGAAGGAATACTGCTTTTTTATCCCCGCTGGCCGGATGAACCCGGCTGAAGGCGCATCAATGGGCGCAGCATCTTTTGTATCATTCGCGGATAACTGCCCAGCTCGTCCCGGCGCAGCACGCGCAGCAGCACAAGCAATACGAGATAACAGATGACAACCGTTATCCCGGAGATGATGCAGGCCACGAAGAAAACGATTCTGGACGGCGCCGCTCCCGCTGCAGTCAGAACCAGCGTATTCGCGCCGTAACCGGCCGCTCCTGCCACAAGCACGGTCAGGATAAAGCCCATCCATCTGCCGCCCAGGATCGAAAACGAAACCACCTTTTTCAATACACGCAGATTCAGATATGTAATGGTCAGAAAACAGAGAGCGGTGGCCGCAATAATGCCATAGATGCCGTAGCTGCCAAACCATGTCGCTAACAGCCAGCTGGCTGCCAGTTTAACGATCAGCCCGGCAGCGACACTGATCATGGAAATATTCGGCTTGCCAATGCCGATAATTATGGAGTTGGTGGTCATCATCGTAATTTGAAATATGGTGCCTAAGGTCAAAGCTGCGATAATGCCGCTTCCGTTGAGCGAGCTGAACAGCAGCCCGTTCACTGAATAGGCGGCCGCGCAAAGCGCGATGACAATCGGCATGCCTGTCAGGATCGAAATACGCAGTGCGGATGTAATCTGATTGCGCAGATGATCCTTGTCCTGACGCGCGAAGGCTGCTGAAATGACCGGCAGCAGGGACTGGCTGAGCGCAATAGCGAGAATCGGCGGAATACCTGCGATGCTCTGCGCCCGGTTGCCCAATATCCCCAGCGTTTCCGTTGCCGCCGCTTCGCCGAGCTTGTCAAGCAGCAGTGTCTTGACGATCGACGTGTCGATAAAGTTAACCGCAGGAACGGCAAGGGAAGAGAGCACGATCGGGATGGAGAGCGTAAATATGCTCTTATAAATTTGCAGCAACGGCAACTGTTCCGACAGTGGCTCCCTGATTCTGCCCTCGGCATCAGCGCGGCGCATTTTGAATGTATAATAAAGCATGACCGCAAACGCCCCAATGCTGCCGAACACGCCGCCAAAGGAAGCCCCGGCCGCCACCTGCGCATCCGAATACCCGGCCTGCAGCAGGAAATAAGCCAGCAGAATGGCAATGCCGACACGGGCAAACTGCTCCACGATCTGTGACACGCCCCCTGCGGTCATGTTGCCTCTGCCTTGAAAATACCCGCGCATCATCGCGATGGCCGGAAACAGCAGCAAAGCCGGCGCCAGCGCCTGGATCGACAGCGCCGCTTCCGGCGTCTTGGCGATATGCTGTGCATAAAATGGAGCGCCGAAATATAACACTGCTGTAATGACAATGCCGGCACCTGCTGCAAAAATGAGAGCCGCCTGGTAGACGCGGCGCGCCTCCTGCGGCTTGTTCAGCGCATAACGCTCAGACACCATTTTACTGAGCGTGCTGGGAATGCCGGCGGTTGCAACCGTAAGCAGCATCAGGTATACGCTGTTCGCTATCGAGAATGACGCATCCCCGATGTCCCCGAGCAAATGCTCCAGCGGAACCCGCTGCACGAGCCCCAACACCCGTGCCACCAATGCTGCCGCCGCCAATATCAATGTGCCTTTAATAAAGCTTTCCTTCTTGGACAATGTATGTTCCCTTCCAACTGTCATTTAGAGTATATAAAACAGGAAAACGACAATCATCACGAGCTGCAAGATGAATTTCATCACCGTGCTGGTGAACAAGCCGACGAGCGAGCCGAACCCGACCTTGACCGCTTTATCCAGCGGCTGCCGATGGATGAGCTCCCCAAGCACGGCACCGATAAACGGCCCGAGAATAAGCCCGAAAGCCGGGATGACAAAGGGGCCAATGATCACGCCGACCGTACTCAGCACGGTGGACAGCTTCGAGCCCCCGAACTTGTTCACTCCCCAGGCGTTTACAATATAATCCGCCACAAAGAGGACGACAACGATCAAAGTTTGGATAATCCAGAACCAGACGGTAAAGGATGAAAAACTGAAAAACCAGCCATAGACAAAAAACGCAAAATAGATCGCCAGCGCGCCCGGAAGAACCGGGTATACCGCGCCTATCATTCCGATGACAAACAACGCGATCACTAGCACCCAACCGAGTATATCCATATCTGCCCCCGTTTCTTATTCAATATCAGACGAGAATATGGTCACGAATGACTTCCACTATACCGTCTTCATTATTGCTGGCGACGACGAGGTCCGCTGCTTCTTTTACCGTTTGCTGGGCATTGCCCATCGCTACTCCGAGGCCAACCGCCTGGATGACGGCCAGATCGTTCAGACTGTCCCCGACTGCGACGACCTCCTCCATCGTAATGCCGAGCAGACCGCATACTTCCTTAACACCGCTCTCCTTCGAGATGCCTTGCGGATTGATTTCCAGATTGGTGGGGGAGGAGTTGGTAATCTCAAGCCCGCCCAGATTTTGCAGCTTGATGAGAATTTCATGCCTGAGCTCATCATTTTCCGTGTTATACCCGAATTTAAGCCATTCGAATCCTTCCAGCGAAGCGGGCCATCTCTCTGTATTGAACAATCCCTCCGTAGTATAGGCCCAGAACCAGCTATCCGCCTCATCCGCAATTTCCTTCATCTGGCGGATCATCTCCTTATCCAGCAGGTGGCGGCGCCACAGCTCGCGGGGAGATTTCCACACCTCACTGCCGTTTACCGTGACCATCGGCGTTTTCAGCCCCAGCTCCTGCCCGTAGGGCAGGGCGCTGGATGCCGCTCTTCCTGTCGACAGGCAGACATGAATGCCCTCCTGTGACGCTTTATGAATCCATTTGGTCGTTTCCAGTGAAATCTCATGGTCATCATTAAGAAGTGTGCCATCCATATCGAGCGCAAGCAGCTTGTATTTCCCCATGGTCCCTCTCCTCCTGTATGTCCAGTTATGTATCTTTATCTCTCCAGGTTAGGCTGTGCAGCCCAACGACATTTTACCACAAAAGAAAAGAAGCTCAAAAGAAAAAGCTTCCCGCCTTTGCACACGAAAGGGAGGAAGCTCTCTAATGATTATGCCGGATCAAGGCTGCTGCTGTTCATTTTGCCCGCCCTTGTCTGTCTTCTTGGGCACGCCGTCAAGACCGTACACCTCATCGTACACCTCGAATATTTTACGCGCGACCGGTGCGGCGCTTGTCGCGCCAAAGCCCCCTTCAGGAATGACAACCGCTACCGCCAGCTTGGGATTATGGCGGGGAGCAAAGGCAATAAACACACCGTTGTCCACCATCCCTTTTCCCGGCACCCACTGCTCGGAGGTTCCTGTTTTGCGGGCAAAATCATATGGAAAACCGTTAAAAGCTGCCGTTCTGGTATTCATGCCGCGGATGACCTCATTCCAGTAAGCATCGGGGAAATCCACCTCATTCAAAACCTTCGGCTTGATGGTTCGCACCACATTGCCGTTGGCATCCTTGATTTCACTTACGAGATGCGGCTGCATCCGCTTCCCCTTGTTGGCAACAGTGGCGGCATATTGTGCCAACTGCAGTGTGGTATATTTTCCTTGCTGGCCGAATGAGCCCTGCACCATACGTGTCAGCACGCTCTCAGCCTCATTTGTATATTCAAGCCTCCCGAGGTATTCGCCCGGAAGATCCACGCCTGTCGATACGCCCAATCCGAACTGCTTCATATATTGATCCCACACCGTAATAGCTTCGGAACCATACTTGCTGTGCAGCTTTTTGCCCACCATATCGACCATGAACGTATTGGAAGACACCTCAATAGCCCTTGCCGGCCGCATCGGGCCGTAAGCATGCCCGCCCGAGTTGCCCACACGGGAAGAATTGTTCCGGCCGTAATAAGCGGAGCCGTTGTCATAGTAAGTGTCCCCTGTAGTAAACAGCCCTTCCTCCAGTCCAATCAGCACAGATAACGGCTTGATGGTGGAACCGAGCAGCAGCACCGATTCCGGATGCGAGCCTGGCCGATCCGATTTCACAGGCCAAATGGTGCCGTTCATGTACACAGGCCCTATTTCGTCAAACACGCTTGGAGAAACCCCGCCGGTCTGCCATACATTCGTATCATAATCCGGCATGCTCGCCATCGCCACCACGTTGCCGCTCTCCACCTCCATGGCGACCGCATATCCTGTTACCGCCTCCCTGTGAACCTTGCCGGATACGGCATAGGTCTGCAAATATTTCAGCTGATCCAGAATGGCTTGCTCCGTCTTCAGCTGGATTTCTTTATGAATTGTGGAGTAAATATTGTGGCCCTTTTCAGGCGGTGTAACCGATTCAACCCCATCCGGCAAATTGCGGGGGTTAATGGTTACGGTTTTGTAGCCGTTTTTGCCCCGCAGCTCATCCTGATACTGCAGCTCCAGCCCGTCGTAACCCACCGTTTCCTCTTCCTGGTACACCCTGCCCGGATTGTTCTGGGAATCCGTTTTCTCATGAATGGCCCCATATTTATCCTCCAGGCTTGTGCGTGCGTTCTTGTACTTTCGGATATAACCTACAGCTTGAACAGCCACCGTATCCGGATCATAATGACGCACTCCCTCCTCCACGATGTCAATACCAGGGTAACGGTCTTTGTTCTGAAGAAAGTAGGCGATCTCGTCACTACTTAACCCCATTTTGATCCTGCGCGGCGTAAATCCGCGGTGTGTTACATAATTTCGGTCCATTCTGTTCATGATTTCTTCCGCCGTCAGCTGCTCGGCATCTTTGTTCCCATTGTCTGCAAATACTTTCTCAAGATCCTGACTGAGCGCCTCCAATTCCGGAAGAATCCGGTCCTCCTCGGCGCGCTTGGCCTCCATGGTCTTGCTGTAATCCTTCTGAAGAGTCAGATACAGCGATTGCACAGGGGTGGAATAAGCCAGCCGGTTTTGACCTGTCGCATCGTAGATTGTTCCCCTGACCGGGGACAGCGGTACATTGCGTGCAGTCGTACCGGTCTCCTCTTCCTTGAGCTCTTCTCCTTCAACGAACTGCAGGACAGCCAATCTGACAATTAAAATCGTAAAAAGCAGGAATGAACTGAAGAAAAAAATGTTCATTCTGGTAATAAAGGCTTTTCTCCGCTCTGCTTCGGTGTCGGCGTTTTGATGTTGTTTCTGCAAAAGGGGATGTTTCATCATAAGAAAATCAGCTCCCGATAGCGCACAATTATCCTAATTTTACCTCAAGGCGCCGTCAGGAAATTAACAACAAGATGACAAAATTGTAAGCTTGAAACCCCAAATAACACAAAAGAACCTCCACACCCGCCTGCAAAGCGGTGATGGAGGTTCGAAGAGAGCTTAGCGATCTTTCAGGCGTCTTAATCCGCAGTCACCGCGAGCTCAAGCTCCAGTTCCTCTGCAGCTGCAGAATTCGTGCCAACCATGACTTTAAGCCGACATGGCTCCAGCGAAAATTCCATGTTCCGGTTCCAGATCGACAGTTTCTCTTCATCCAACAGGAAAGTGACCGTTTTCGCTTCCCCTGGCGCAAGCCATACTTTCTCAAACGCCTTCAGCTCAAGCCTGCGGCGTGTAATGCCTGATCCGCTGGCTTGAATATATAACTGGGCCGTCTCGGCCCCGGCCGTTTCCCCGGTATTCTCAACCTCAACGCTGATCTCGAAAACCTGTCCCCGCCGCAGCTCCGAAACGGCCATAGAGGCAGACTGTGCACGCAGGCCGGTGTAACGGAAAGCCGTATAACTTAAGCCATATCCGAACGGATATAAAGGCAGGTAGCTTAAATCAGCGTAATGCCTGATCCGGCTCGGTTTTTTCTGGTTGTAATAGACAGGCAACTGACCCACAGCACGCGGCAGCGAAACTGACAGTTTGCCGCTCGGATTTACTTTGCCAAACAAGATTTCCCCGATCGCCTGTCCGCCCTCTGTCCCCGGATACCAGGCGCACACCAGCGCGCCGCAATGTTCATCAATCGCCGTCAGCTCATGAGGTCTTCCCTGAATTACGATGACGACAACGGGTGTACCGGTTGCCTGGATTTCCCATACCAGGCGCTCCTGAATCCCACCCAGCTTCAAGTCTGCTACATCAACGCCTTCACCGCAGTCCATTTCCGATGCGGCTCCTTCAGAGATGATCGCTTCGCCGTTATTGTCAAAATCTCCGCCGAACTGACGGGCACTGCTGCCGCCAACGACAACCACAGCAACATCTGCGTTTCGCGCCGCCTCCACAGCCTCTTCCAGCCCCTCCGTGGATTCGTCACGGATACCGCAGCCGCGCGCATACATGATCTCCGTATCGGCGGGAGCCACCATCCGGATTCCCTGCAGTACAGTCGTGCCTGTTCCTTTACGCTGCACGCTTGTATAATCGCCAAGCTGATTATACAGATTGTCCGCATTCGGACCGATAACCGCGATGCGGCGGGCACTGTCGTTCAAGGGCAGCAGCCTGCCATCATTGCGCAGCAGCACGACCGACTCGCGCGCCACCTGCAGATTGATTGCCTGCGCGGTCTCACTTTTTACGACAGCGGCAGCACGTGTAGTGTCGGCATAAGGCTGATCAAACAGCCCCAGTCTGAACTTGAGCAACAGCACGCGAGCTACTGCCCGGTCTATGTACTCCTCCTGAATCAGCCCTTGCTCCACCGCCTGCTGCAACGTGGTGAAAGCTTGATCCCACAGACTTAAATCCACACCGGAGGACAGCGCCAGTGCAGCGGCGGCTTCATAGGATTCCGCTAGCGCAAGCAGACGATCAATGGCCGCTCCGTCAGCCATGACGATACCGTCAAATTCCCATTCATCGCGCAAAATGCCAGTAAGCAGTTTGTCGTTGGCATGGCAAGGGATACCGTCGATTTCATTATAAGCCGCCATACAGCCGGCAGCTCCCGCACGGACGCCTGCCAGCATGCCTGGCAGGTGAATCTCGCGCAGCTCGCGCTCACCAATCGCCGTCGGACCGGAGTTCAGTCCCCCCTGCGCTTCACCCTGTGCGCACAAATGTTTAAGCACGACAGCAACCTTGTCCGGCGCTTTCAGATCAGCCGCATTGGCCCCCTGCATACCCCGGACAACAGCCTCAGTCATCCGGGCCGCCAGGTAAGGGTCCTCCCCGTAGCACTCTTCGGAACGGCCCCATCTCGGTTCATGCAGGATATCAAGCGCCGACACCAGACCGATATGCGCCCCCCTGGCGCGGATTTCCGCCGCGACCTGGGCATAAGCGCTTTCAAGAAGCGACGGGTTCCAGGTAGAGCCTGCACCGAGATTCACGGGCAACAAAGTTCCGTCCAGCGCCTGATGTCCATGGGGGCATTCTTCAGACAGCAAAACGGGAATACCCAGCCTGGAATGCTCGATCACATATCGCTGCACCTCATTAGCCGCCTGCGCATTGTCGACCGTAGGTATGCCGTTCGCATAGTTGACTCCCGACCAGGGATCGCTGCGGAACAGTCCGTAAAGTGCGCCCATCCCGCCGCCGAAGGCCACTTCCCGCTTAAATTCGTCTGTCAGTTCTATTCCCGTTTCATTGCGCCGGTAAGCATCCCAGCCATACATACGCTGGTTCAGCTGTCCGACCTTTTCCTGCAGCGTCATCCTGGGCAGTAGATCTGCCGTTCTTTCCTCCGCTGAAAGCGAGCTATCCTTATACTTTTCCATGCCTTGATCCCCTCCGTCAATGTTTAACGTTCAGTGCCCGAAACTCCTTTGGTGTCATCCCCGTATGCGATTTAAACACGGACACAAAATACTTATATTCCTTATAGCCCACCTTGTCGGCAATTTCAAACACTTTGTCATGGGTCGTGGCGAGCAGACGCTTCGCATGGTCAATGCGCAGCTCATTCATGTACTCGGTAAAGCTTTTACTGGTGCTCTGTTTAAAAATATAACTAAAATAGCTTGGTGTAATTTTAAGCCAGGCCGCGACCTCGAACGCCTTAAGTTCGTTGCAGTACTGTTCCTCCATATATTTCTTGGCTTTTTCAACAATCCAATAGGACTTATCCAACCCATTTTTGCTCATAAGCTGCAGGAGATCCAGCATCTCCTCATTAACCAGCGTCTCTATGCCTTCATAGGAATTGTATATATGCGGATCAACAGCTTTCCCGCGTCCATGATCAAGCTCCGTCAGTCCGCTTTGGCGCAACCGCTGGCGCAGCAGAATGGAAACCTCCTCGCACGCTTTGACCACCTCACTCAGAAGGAAATTCCTCTCCCTGAAAAAAAGAAACATATCCCGCACAATCCGCTTTACTTCTGTAGCGTCCTGCTTAAATAGAGCAGCCACCAGCATATGCACCCTATCAGCGCTGTTGTATTCGAGCATGGTTCTTCGGCCTTCGGTGTGCTCCCCTGATTCGGGCAGCAGGACTGCTGCATGATCCAGCACATGATACTCCAAAATCCGGCGGGCCTCCACACAGTGCTCAGCCGTGTCGTCCAGCCTCTCATATGGGTGGGAAACGGCGCAGTACAGCCGGATGCCGCCCGTCATAGGCCGCACCGCCTCCACAAGCGCCCTTTCCCATGCTTCGCACTCCAGTACCTTGTCCGCAACCGCCAGCGTAAACAGCAGATTCATATGATCGAATATGGAAATGCTGCGCAAAGAATGCTTTTCAAGCCGGCGGTGTACGGATTGCAGCCATTGCTGCTGGACATCCGCATATTCCAGGTCAGACAGTTCTGTGCGCCAGACAGAGAACTGATCGATTTGCATCGCAATAATGCGGTACTGTTCACCTTGCAGATGAGACGGCAGTTCTTTGTCATAATAAGGCACGTTTCGCACCATATTGGATAACCACAGTGTATCATTCGACAAACGCTGCGTATCCTCCTGGCCGAATTCCATATCTTTTTCATTCCTTATTTCATCCACGACCTTGCGGACAACGGCAACCAGTTCATCAATATCAACCGGCTTGAGCAAATAATCGGACACGTTCAACCGTACGGCCTGGCGGGCATAAGCAAAATCTTCGTAACCGCTGATCATGATGACGCGCACATGCGGATAGCGGCTCTTTAACTGAGCAGTCAGTTCCAGACCGTCCATTCCCTCCATACGGATATCGGTCAGGAGCAAATCGATATGATGTTCCTCTGTTAAATGTAAAGCCTCTTCACCGTCATACGCTTCACCGGCGACTTCTATGCCCAATTGCCCCCAGTCTATCGTATAGCGCAGGCCCTGACAGATTACCGGTTCATCATCAACGATCAGCATCCGGATCGTCTGTTTCGATGCCTCGCGGTTGTTCTTCATGCTCCACACCTCCTCCGTTCCCGGTAAATGGAATCTTCAGCCTGATCCAGGCCCCTTCCCCATCCGTTTGCATCATTTCCAGGCCATAACCCTCTCCAAAATGAATGGACAACCGTTCATGAATATTGTGAATCGCTCCCGTCCTGCCGCCAGAACCTGAACTCCCATGACGCAGCGAGAAGTTCAACGCCTCCAGCTGTGCGGAAGGAAATCCTTTTCCATTGTCCCGCACATCCATCCAAATCTCTCTGTCATTCACATAACAGCGGACAGAAATGGCACTTACTCTTTTTTTGCGGTCCAGCCCGTGCTTCAGAAAATTTTCCACCAAAGGCTGAAGCGTGGCCTTCAGCGTAACCGCGCCGGCAATCGTCGCTTCGGTATACAGCGTGTAGACCAGCTTTTTTCCCAGACGGCGCTGCTGCAAATACAGGTAAGAACGCACAAACTCAAGCTCCTGGAGGATCGTGGTCATATAACTCCCGCTGTTCAGGCTGGAGCGAAAAAATTTGGACAACATTTCAATCAGCTGGCTCGACTGCTCCGCTTTCTCCAGCCGTGCTGTCCAGCGGATCATATCGAGCGTATTGTAAAGAAAATGAGGATCCATCTGGTTCTGCAGCAGCTTGAGCTCCGCCTCCCGTTCGCGCAGCTCCAGCTTGTATTTGTGCTCAATCAACTCCTTGATCGTGACGACCATATCGTTGAACTGGCTGTTTAACTCTGCAATTTCATCATTCGATTCAATGGGCACCCTGGCGCTGAAATCACCCAGCTTAACCCGGTTCGTCTCCTTCTTCAGCCGCAAAATCGGGCGGATGATCGTATAGTGGAAACCAAACAGGGCCGTGAGACCCAGCAGCAGAATGGAGCACAGAATAAGGTTCATCGTCCATTTGACGCCACGCAGCTCGTTGTCAAGCACGGATTGGGGAACCATGGCCACAACGGTCCAGTCCGTATTTTTCATTTCATGGTAAAAGGTTAAATAGCTGCTTTGCTGTAACTTATAGCTGAAAAAACCGTCTTCCTCCGCTTTAAGCCTGCTCAGCAGTTCAGTGTCCAGCCTGAATCCGTTCGGAAGCAGGCTGCCGGTTTGCAAAATGCTTTCGCCCTGAGGTCCGATCACAAACACGCTGCCGTTTTCCTTAACAATGCCGCTTTCCAGCAGCGCGGCTACACTTGATTCATTCAGCCTGATCACCAAATGGCCCAGTGGAACGCTGATATCTGTATAGGAATTGAGCACGCGGAACAGGGAAATCAGCCGGATATTGCCGCTCCAATCGCTGTATATAGGGTAACCTTCACTCCACACAATGCCTCCCTTGCGGAGATCAGCTTGTTTCAGCCAGCGTTGCTCGTTGCCCCGCACCGGCTCCCCCATTTGGATGGAGTTGCCGTTACGGCCGGAAATCGTAATGGATTTAATATAATTTTTGGACATCAGCTGAAATGTAAGGAAATCCTCAATGTTTTGCTTGCGGTTATCCAAAGGGTCCCCGCTCAGTGGAGAGTGGATACGCAAAAAATCCCGCATATCCGGGTTCAATATTAAATAATCCGCGATATCCTCCACCATTTTGATTTGCTCCTCAAGCTGATTGGTTACCGTATCCAGACTTAATCTGGTAGCCTGCACGAACTGATCGTGCAGCACCAGCGTAAACCGGTACTGCACAATCACGCCCACGCCAAGGGTCGGAAGAATGATGAAGAGCAAAAAGATCACGAGCGCTTTTTTTGTTAAACCAAAACTTCTGCGTTTTGTCGCCATAACTTTTCGCCCCCGAGCGCCCGGCCGGACGGATGATCAACCCTTGACGGAACCGGCGGTCATTCCGTTAACCAGCTGTTTTTGCAGCAGCAGGTAGAAGATAAGGATCGGAATGAGCGCAATGGTCAATGCGGCCATTTGCAGTGTAAGACTGGCGGTTTCGATGCCGACAAAATTGGCGAGGCCCAGCGGCAGCGTCTTCAGTTCAGACGAGTTGATCAGTACCAGCGCGAACAAGTATTCATTCCAATTATATATGAAATTGAGGATGACAACAGTCGCCATCGCGGGCCGCGTAATCGGCAGAATGATCGACCAGAAGATACGGAATATCCCCGCCCCGTCCATGACACCGGATTCCTCCAGATCCTTGGGAAAACCTTTCATAAACCCTTCCAATATAAAGATCGTCAAGGACAAATGGAAAGCCGTATACGGCAAAATAAGTGACATCATGGAGTCAAGCAGGTGCAGCTTCTGCATAATGATAAAAATCGGAATCAGTGTCGCATGAATCGGCACAATCATCCCCAGCAAAAACAGACCGTACGTGACCCCGCGCAGCTTGAATTGAAAGCGGGACAAAAAATAAGCGGCGAGCGCTCCCAGCAGCACCGTTAACACCAGGGAAGCGATCGTTATAATCACACTGTTCAGGAAATAGACATTCATGTTGGCGACTTCCCACGCCTTGCTGTAGTTGGAGAACTGCAGCACCGTTGGCAATGAGAACGGATTT
The DNA here is from genome assembly GCF_042138635.1 of Paenibacillus medicaginis. Classification (NCBI taxonomy): domain Bacteria; kingdom Bacillati; phylum Bacillota; class Bacilli; order Caryophanales; family Paenibacillaceae; genus Paenibacillus; species Paenibacillus medicaginis. Next base: position 132,950 of record NZ_JBHIRY010000014.1, read on the forward strand.
TGCGCATATTCCTGTTCCGTTTTGAAGGAATCGACCACCATCCAGAAGAGTGGAAATATATTAATGATGGCAAACACGCTGAGCAGCACGTATGTCAAAAATGTTAGCAGACCCGATTTTTTTTGCATCAGATGTTCCCCCTTTCTTTAAGCATCCTTTTCTCTGCTCACTCGGTTCACAATACTGATGACAATCAGGCTGAAAACCAGAATCAGAATGGATACGGCACTGCCGTAACCGAAACGCATGTTCATAAACGCGTTGTTATACATATAGACGGTCATCACTTCCGTGGCATGTGCCGGACCGCCGCCGGTCATAATCTGAATCAGGTCGAAGACGCGGAACGAATTGCTGATGCTGAACACAATAGCGACGAAAATCGTGCTGCGGATCATCGGGATCGTAATAAGGAACGTCCGTTTGAATCCCGTCGCCCCATCCAGCTCGGCCGCTTCATTGACCTCGGCGGATATGTTTTGCAGGGCCGCCAGGAAAATGACCATGTACAAACCGCAGTTCTGCCAGATATACGCGATGCTTATCGAGATCATGGACCAGGATGTATCGCCAAGCCAGTTCCGCTGCCAGTTTTCCAGGCCTACCGCTCCGAGCAGACTGTTCAGCATCCCGTATTCCGTGTTATAAATCATCCCCCAAATCAACGAGACCATAACGGAGGAAATGACGACAGGCAGAAAACCGACGGTGCGGAAAAATCCCGCCCCCTTCAATTTCCCGTTCAGCAGCAGCGCGAGCAGCAAACCAAGCGGAATTTGCCCCACAACGCCTGTCAGCATTATGAACAAATTATTTTTAACAGATGTCCAAAAGATGTCGTCCTTAAAGATTTCAATAAAATTGTCGAAACCCACAAAGGTCATCGGACTGATGCCATCCCAGTCCATCAAGGCATAATAAAACGACATTCCAATCGGAACGAGGGCTATGCCGATATAAATGACAAGTGCGGGCAGCAGCCCAAAAAAAATGGCATATTTCGTTCCTTTTAACGTATGCACTGTAATGCCCTCCTTTTGCGTAACATATCGATTCCTGACAGATGAACCTTCTGCCTCCCCGCTCTTAAGAAAGAAAACCCGTTAACGAATTCTCACGTTGCCAGGAGAATTCGGGTTATACGGGTTTCCTTCCTGGCTGCGGACCAGTAACACCATTGGATTTACATCATATGACTTGCTATTCCAGCTTTCTGTCCAAGGCTTCCTGCACTTCCTTGGCCAGCTCCTCCGGAGTGGTACGGCCAACCGTCAAGGCCTGCAGACCGTTTTGCATCACATCCACCACTTGTGTCGGGATCACGCTGTCGAATACCGGAGACGTACCGTTGCCTGTCAGCTCGATCATTTCCTTCAAATATTTGCTGGCATCGGCAGGAACATCCACCTTGGCCGGCACGACAACTCCTTTGCTGATCAGTTCCTTGTACAGGTCCTCATTTACAAAATATTTCATAAACTCAAACACTGCCTGCTTTTTCTGCTCGTCCAGGCCGCTTTTCACAGCAATTCCATACTGCACGACACCTGCGGATTTGGCCGCATCACCGCTTCCACCCGGCATGCTTGGGAAGAGCGCAATGCCAAATTTGTCGCCTTCCTCATTTTCAATGCGGATTCTGCCGTCCACCGTGGAGGAAGATACGTGCATGGCTGCTTTCCCCTGAATAAAGTAATCCTGCGCCTGTACGGAATCCATATTGTTGGCATCTGTATTGAAGGCTTCAAGCTTCGTCAATTCTTCAATGACACCAAGGGCTTTCACATACTGCGGGTCCGTAAACTTCGCTTCACCGCTCAACACTTTATTAAGAAAATCACTGCCTACAAAACGCTCTGTGAGTGCCGACAGATAAGATGACTGCAAAGGCCATTTTTCCTTGTTGCCCAGAGAAAGCGGCGTAATGCCGGCGGCTTTCAATTTTTTGACTGCGTCGATGAATTCATCGTATGTCGCTGGAAAATGGTCATACCCTACGCTTGCAAACATTTCCTTGTTGTAGTAAATAATATCGACAAAGGTTTGCTTGGTCGGAACCGCATACTGCTTGCCATCAAGGGCAAAACCGGCCAAAGCATCCGCAGGCAAAATGTCTTTCCAGGCGTCCATTTCCGAGTCAATCGGCTCCAGCAGACCACCACTGGCGATTGGTTGCAAATCGGCTCCCGGCCACACGACATTGATATCCGCCAAGTTGTTGGCGGCGGCCAGCGTCCGCAGCTTGGTTTTATATTGCGCCGCCGGAACACCATCCTGCTCGATGACAATATTCGGATGCTCCTTCTCAAAAGCGGCAATGCGCTGCTTGTACACTTCATTGTCCACATTCGGGGAAGTCCACGGATGCATCATCGTCAGCGTGATTTTTTTCGTATCCTGCGCCGCACCATTGTCCGTACTGTTCCCGCATGCGGCGGTCGTAAGTGCCAGTAGCGAAACCGAACTGATCAGCACTGTCGTTTTCATTTTGTTCAACCATTTCATATTGCAGCCCCCGCTTCTAAAATTGATTGTAATCTGACACCCAATGATCTATTTACTATCATCAAAAGCTGATAATCAAATTATAAATGTTATATTTTTTTGAACCTATACCATAAAACATCAATTATATCCTAAATTCTTTATGTTAGTCGCAGATTTCAAGTGTGAAATCCAAATATTGCGTTATGAAAATTAACATTTACCATTCAGTGGTAACCGCTTACAACCTTTTTCTGAGTAGGGTAAGACGAGGGATTACTCCCTCGGACTCCCCGTCAAACCGTGCATGCGGATTTCCCGCACACGGCTTTCCTTCGTCAGTTCCCCATCTTCAGGAGTGAGTTTCCTTCATCCGTCGCCGGATTGCCTATTTCACTTCTGAATTAGGAACGTGTGATGAGTAAGCTTGTTAGAAATACCATTCCCGCTGATTCCAATACCTTGTTCGGAATCAGCCAGTTTGACACCGTAGATTTCTTTTGACGCATAAAAGCTCGCACCCTCATTCGCGTCCATTTATCCAGACGTTCAAACTTTTTCTTTACATTCCCTATGCCGAAATAATTGCC
>NZ_JBHIRY010000015.1:0-131599 GCF_042138635.1 Paenibacillus medicaginis
CCACCAAAAAAGTTTCGACCTTAGACCTGTCCATTACCAGTATTGATGGCAGAGCAAGACTTCAAACGCACAACACATCATTTTCATCTTTGGTGGTGGTCGTCAGACCATGTTAGTTTGAACACGCACTATAAAGGATACAGGTTGCTTTTTTTGTATTCATACAAAATAATAGGGTCATGCTTAAAATGATGAGACATCACAGTAAAAGCATTCACCGGAAATAGCATCATCCGTCCGGACAGCAGCATACATTAGAAAATCTGAATATCCGCAGCTTGAGCTTGACCCCAAGAAAAACTACTGCTAAACGCGGTCTGGCTTCTTTGAATTTACGTCGATAGACGTTTTTCTTATAATCATTCTAAATTAATATTCATTATGCTGGACTGCCTGAAAAGAGTCAAATGAAGTTTTCATGAATGACAAGAGATGTAAAGGTGGAGGAATTTGCGGCAATGTACGATGTACTGATCGGCAGCTTTATATCTGCCTTCTCTACAGGAATCGGCGCTATACCGATTCTATTCATGAGGAGAACTATAACCCACCGCCTGCGCGACATCATGCTCGCTTTCGCAGCAGGCATTATGACCTCAGCCTCCATGTATAACCTGATTCCCGAGGCGCTCGGCCATTCCAACTTGTTTGTTTTGACCGCAGGGCTGCTGCTGGGGGCGCTCGTGCTGCTTGTACTGGAGATGAATATCCCCCATGTTGATTTGGAAAATCCCGATCAGGGACCTCTTGTGCCCATCGAGGCCAAGGCTTTTCTGATTATTGCGGCCATCACACTGCACAATCTTCCCGAGGGGCTGTCGGTCGGGGTCAGCTACGCCAGTGAGGATCAGAACCTGGGCAACCTGATCGCCTTCTCCATCGGTTTGCAAAATGCCCCGGAAGGCTTTATTGTTGCTCTGTTTCTCGTTAACCAGAATGTAGGTCGGCTAAAGGCGCTGGGCATTGCAACACTGACGGGGGCAGTCGAGATCGTGACCAGCATAATCGGATATTATCTGAGTTCCTTTGTTTCCGGCTTGGTGCCCTATGGACTGGCATTCGCCGCCGGTGCGATGATGTTCATCGTCTACAAGGAACTGATCCCTGAAAGCCACGGAGACGGCAATCAGCGTACGGCCACCTTATCCTTTTTGCTCGGACTGCTCACCATGATCGGCCTGACGGAATGGCTTTAATGTCGGGAGCGAAGCAGACGAAGCCCGTTCAGGATCACAAGCAGTGTGCTTCCTTCATGTCCAACTACCCCCAGTGGAAGCGCAATGTTCTCCAGAAAGTTGCCCGCAATCAGCAGCAGAATAACCGTTATCGCAAAAATCATATTCTGCTTGATAATCCGCTGGGCGCGGCGGGCCAATGCAATAGTCGGAGCAATCTCTTCAATACCATCATTCATCAGAACGACATCGGCCACCTCAAGTGCCGCACCGCTTCCATTCATGCCCATGCCCAGGCCTACTGTTGCCGCCCCGAGAGCCGGTGCATCATTTACACCGTCTCCGACCATCACGACATGGCCATAACGCTCCCGCAAGCCTCTGACATGATTAACCTTGTCTTCAGGGGTGAGTCCTGCATACACTTGGTCTACTCCAGCTTGGGCTGCAATGACGGATGCCGTCTCATGACGGTCACCTGTCAGCATGACCACCTTCACGCCCATGCTGCGCAGACGCTGTACCGCTTCGGACGCCTGCGGGCGCAGCTCATCACGCATAGCAAACAATGCGGCAACCTGCCCTTCATGCAGAATGACAGATACTGTCTTGCCTTCCCCTTCGAATTGGCTGCGCAATTCCTTCCACAACGCGGCATTCTCCACTTGATCAAGGATATCGGTCCGTCCAATTTTCCAGTGTGTGCCATGAACCTCGCCTTCCATTCCCCAGCCTGTCAGCGATTGAACATTTGCCGCTTCCGGCAGGGTGAGAAGCCGTTCAGCCGCTTTCTTCACCACAGCTCTTGCCAGCGGGTGCATGGAAAATGCCTCAATGGACGCTGCCGTTGAAAGCACTTCATCCTCCGCATATCCCTCGGCTGTCACCCAGTCCGTTATTATTGGCGCTCCGACAGTCAGCGTGCCCGTCTTGTCAAAGGCCACGACAGCGGTCAAAGCCATATTTTCAACATGCGCCCCGCCCTTAAAGAGGATTCCTTTGCGTGCTCTGTTCGATATCGTGGACAATACCGCCGGCATAATAGAAGAAACAAGAGCACAGGGAGACGCCACTACCAGGAATACCATCGCCTTATAGAAGGCTTGCTGCCAGCTCCAGCCCAGCAGAAGCGGAGCACCGGCGATAAGCAGAAGGGTAACACCTACCACGATCCGTGCATAAACGGATTCAAAGCGCTTGATAAAACGCTGCGAGTCCGGGACCTCCGTCTGCGCCTCCTCCACCAGCCTGATAATTTTGGCGAACAGCGTTTCCTCGGTGTTTTTCGTGACCTCCACGTACAATACGCCTTCCCCGTTCAAAGTGCCTGCGTACACTTCATCTCCCGCTGTTTTGTCCACAGGCACCGACTCCCCTGTAATGGACGCCTGATTGACAACAGAAAATCCCTTGGTAACGCGCCCGTCAGCAGGAATCAGTTCGCCCGGCTTGACGAGCAGCAGATCTCCTGGAACGAGTTCATCTATGTTTACCGTTTCCATCTCCTTGCCGGTAAGGCGAAGCGCCGTCTCAGGCTTTAACGCCATCAGCTCCGAAATGTCCTTGCTGCTGCGCTCGTTCGTATAGCTCTCAAGCGCACCGCTGAGCGCAAATATGAAGATAAGCATCGCCCCTTCATTCCAGTAGCCGATAGCGGCAGCACCGAGCGAAGCCGCGATCATCAGCAGATTTACATCCAGATCACGCTCTTTCACCAGTGTTTCTATACCATCCCGCGCCTTGGCCCATCCGCCAAGCGTATAGGACAAAATATACAGCACAATAGACAGCCAATACGACCAATGAGACACTGCCCATGCCGACAGCATCAGAATACCGCTAGCCGCTGCCGTTTGTATTTCTTTGTTTTTAAGCATGCTGCTAAGCTGAAACTGGCGTTTGCGGCCGGGTCCCTGATTGCCCGTTTTAGCCGCTCCAACTCTGACAGAAGGGGGAAAAACGTTGTTGATAGCCTGCATTTTCATCACAGTCCTTTTCTAATTGAGAATGAGAGCCATTGTTACTGCCCTTAAAATGACACATGCTGCTTCGCCATATAGGCAAAGCAGCATGTTTAAATGAGAATGATAATCAATTTTGCAATTAATCAAATATTTTGTATTGATGAAAATTTATTTCATTATACTCCTTGCACCCGGGAAATGTAAACATGCCGAACTAAAAATAGGCCAACCGGACAAGAAGCCTTCATCCAAAAATTTGCCACATTCCTTCTCCGCCTTGATTCTGCCGCAGTGCCAGCTGCGCTGCTTTAAGTTTAATGAACGCCGCCTCGGACGGAGGGCAGACGAACCCCGAAACGCCCGATTGAAAGGCAGGCTCCGTATGCTCATCCATATGGCTGAAAATGGCCCATATCTCCATGGCGGGCCTGATCCTGCGTACGGATTTTATAATTTTATCAAGTTCAGCATAATTGAGAAACATTTGCGTGCAATCAATAAAGAGCAAGTCGGTATAATATGCAAGCTCCGCTGCAGCAGCCGGCAAGGCTTGGTCGGCAGACAGCAGCACACCGATGCGGTAAGGCACACTATGGTAGTAAGTCCATAACGTCTGCTCGGCTACAGCATCCACCCATTCGCGCAGCTTTCTGAACGTATCTGCTTCTCCGGGATTGGCGATTACAATCTCGGGCACCGGCTCCCAGCCATTCCTCATAGCCTTAAGCGCTGCACGCATGAACGCCTCCAGCTGCTGATCCAGAAAATAATCCTTATGCAGAGAGACGCCTGACTCCTGGACAAGAGACATGGTTACCGGCCGGCCTTTCATATGCTCAAACCAGTACTCATACTCGTGCTTAAGCCTGCTGATCATCCGGCCGGACAACAAGCTGCGCTTCTCCGGGGTACTAGCGGACATATAGGATTGAAGCAAATCGGCTATTTTCCCCTCCTGCCGCAGCCCACTGTTAAAGAGACAAAGCCCATCAGCTTTTCTTCCGCGCGACACCATCCTGCTCTCCCAACCGGCGTTCAACCGCAGCCGCAAAAACCGGAAATCGTCGCACCATTCCAGCAAGGTGTCCTCTGCTGAATTCCACGGTGCATGAAACAGGGCTGCGTCAGAATGCCTGCGGATTGCATCCTCCAGAAAATGCTGCAGCAGCGCATTCGGTTTGCTCATGACGCCTCTTTGAACAAGCTCCACCAGCAAAGGAACAGATTTACTGCTTATCGCAGTCTCCTCCTTATCCAAATCGTAATCCATGGATACACCTTCCTTTCGATCCGGCTCACTCATGAAGCAAGTTGTCAGTAAGCGCTTACCAAGGTGTGGAACTGCATTACTCCTCTAGCGTATTAAGCTAACATTGGATTTATACTCCTACCTCATATTCCTGCCATTAAACAAATAGATCCTCAGTCCCGGTTTGGGGATGAGGATCTATTTGTTTCATTCGATTAGTTTATGGAGAAGTCGGACCGCTGGCCTCTCTTCCGAGCAAACGATCCCGAGGGTGCTCCGGAAGGACAGAAGCGTACAACTCACACACCGCGGGATGTGTGGATGCCGCCAGTTGGTTTTTGTCACTACACAGCTCCACAATCCGCCCTTCTTTCATTACAGCCAGCGAATCTGAAATTATATGTGCCGCCTTTACATCATGCGTTATAAAAAGATACGAAAGACCAAGGGTCGCTTTCAATTCGCTAAGGAGGGTCAAAATCCGGGTTTGATTCACCATATCCAGACTGCTGACAGGTTCGTCAAGTACGATCAGCTTCGGCTTCAAAGCGATTGCTCGTGCGATATTAATACGCTGGAGCTGCCCGCCGCTGAATGTATGGGGATACCTCTGCATATCTGCTGCCTTTAACCCAACTGCTTCAAGAAGTTCTCCAACCCGCCGTTTCCGGTCAACCCGGGTGAGATTCTCGTAATTATCCAGCGGCTCCGCGATGATCTGCTCGGCAGTCATTCGCGGATTGACCGAAGAGTAGCAATCTTGAAACACCACCTGTAGATCCCTCCGAAGCAATCTGGCTGTTTGTGGATCCACATTGTACAGGTCATGTCCCTGGAAGATAACCCGTCCCTGACGCGGCTGTTCCATACCAAGAATGACCTTGCCCAGTGTACTCTTGCCTGCCCCGCTTGTACCGAGCAGGCCCAGGCATTGACCCGGTTCAATTGCAAACGACACCTTCGAAAGCACTGCCGTCAGACTTCCAGACCGCCACAGCCGTTTGGATGAACGGTATGCATGAGAGATATCCTTAACCTGTAAAAGACTCATCTAACCCTCCATACTCTTCTGCTTCAACTCCTGGTTTATGCGTGTTTGAACGCCCGGGAGCGTTGGACTTCAAGGCTGGCCGTGCTTGCAGAAGCTGCTTCGTATACGCATGCTGCGGATGATCGAATAGCTCATATACATCCGCCCGTTCGACGATTTGACCGTGCTGCATAACTATCACATCATCGGCCAGTTCCGCAATAACCCCCAAATCATGAGAGATCAGCAGAACCGAGGTGCCATAGTTCCGGCGCAGCTGGTCCAGCTGCCGCAAAACCTGCAGCTGATTAACCGCATCCAGCGCTGTCGTCGGCTCATCTGCGATAATGACCGCCGGCTTTAAGCACATGGAGATGGCGATCATCACCCGCTGCAGCATCCCGCCGCTTAGTTGAAACGGATAGCGACGCATGACATCGGCCGCATTCGGCAAGCGGACATCCTCCATCGAAGTGATGGCCAACTCTGCTGCTTCCCTCCGCGTAAGCCTTGCATGTGTTCGAATCGTCTCAATGAATTGGGAGCCGATCGTCGTGACAGGAGAAAATACATTCATCGGATTTTGCATGATAATGCCGATATCTCTCCCTCGAATGGATCGCATAACACGTGGTCTCATGCCGTTTAGTTCAACACCCTGGAGCCGTATGCTGCCTTCAATGAAAGTTTGCTTGCGGTCAAGCAGCTGCAGCAGCGCCAAACTGGTCACCGTCTTTCCGCAACCGCTCTCGCCAACAATGCCGAGCACCCTTCCTGGCTGTAGCTCGAAGCTGATCCCATGGACGAGAGGGACAATGCCATCCGGCGTATACGCTTTGACCTTTAGTCCGTTTACTTCCAGTACAGGCTCCGGTTTAATCATTAAAGCTCCACGTCCTTTCCAACACGTTTGACGCCCAGCCGTTCCGACAAAGCTTCGCCTAGCAAATTAAACATGGCAACGATAAGCAGAATGAGAAGCCCCGGGTACAGCATCAGTTCCGGATTGCTCCGGATATATGCTTTCCCTTCATGAATCATAGCACCCCACTCTGGCGAAGGAGGCTGAATGCCAAGCCCCAGAAAGGAAAGTGCCGCGATATCCATAATGGCCCAGCCGATCTCCAGCGTTCCCATCACCATAACCGGCGGAAGAACGTTCGGAATGATATGTCGCCTAATGATGTTCCATCGCGAGGAGCCGCTGATCCGTGCTGCAGCAATGAAATTTCTCTCCTTCAAGCTCAGCACCATCCCCCTGAACATGCGGGCATAATAGACCCACTGTACAAGCACCATGGCCAGAACAACCTGAGCCAGACCCGGACCAAATACACCGACAAGACCAAGCACCAGCACCAGTGTGGGAAAAGCCATGACTCCTTCACAAAAACGCATGAGGACATAATCCGCCCAGCCCCCAATATACCCGGACAACGTTCCGATGAATAGTCCAATGCCAAGCGATGAAATGAATATGAGCGAGGCAAAGCCAAGTGAAACGCGTGCTCCATATAAGAGGCGGGACAATATACAACGCCCCAACTGGTCTGTCCCCAATGGGTAGTCCCATGAAGGCGGTTTAAGCTTCATCGCGAGGTTCACCTGTACTGGATCATGCGGTGCAATCCAGGGGGCGAGAATCGTAAGCAGAAACAGCAGCAGTAAAACAATCGAACTGGCTATTGCGATTTGGGGATTCCTGAGGCGGACCCGTAATGCGGAAATCATCGCTGAACCCTCCCTCCCCGTGCAATGCGAGGATCAAGCACCATCTGCAGCAGGTCTACAAGCAAATTGCACACAATGAACAGACAGGCTGAAACGAGCACATAACATTGAATCACCGGTATGTCCCGATTAAAGATCGCTTCAATAAAATACCGCCCGAATCCGGGCCAGGAGAACACTTCCTCCACAATGACCGTGCCTCCGAGCAATTTTCCCATGTTCATCCCTAGTCCGGTCAGCATCGGTGAGAATGCAATACGCAATACATGCCTGCTCAGAATGACCCGCTCTTTTATGCCCCTTGTTCTCGCATACAATACATAAGACTCCTGCAATTGTTCCAGAACCGTGGTACGCAGCAGACGGGAATAGATAGCGATCAATCCCATTGCCAAGGTTAACGAAGGGAGCAAAAGATGCAGCCATGTGCCGGTTCCCTGGACCGGCAGGAGATCCAGCTTGACGGAAAAAATGAATATAAGCAAATATCCAAGCCAAAACTGAGGAATCGATGCCCCAAAAAAAGCAATGATCCTGCCCAGATGATCAACAATTCCATTCTTGTGAATGGCAGACAAAAATCCGATTGGAACACTGATGAGTATAGCTAATGCAATACTGCTGAACGCCAGCTCAAGTGTGGCAGGGATTCGCTTGGCTACCTCTTCCCAAACCGGTTCATTCGAAAGATAAGATGTGCCGAAATCCAGTCGGCACATCTTCATCAGGAAATGAGCGTATTGTACAGGAAGCGGCTGGTCCAAGCCGAATTCATGCCTTTTCTGGGCGAGAATCTCGTCGGTCGGATGAATATGCGCTGCTGTCAGGTAAGCTTCAGCCGGATCAACCGGTGAGAGATGGACTAAGATAAACGCTAACAGCGTAGCGAAAAAAATGAGTGGTATGACAGCAAGCAGCCGTTTCCCGATAAATCCGCCCATGTATGGCCTCCCTGCTGCTTACTCGTTAATCTGTAAACTTGTGAACGCATTTCCATCCCGATTCGCCGGAAATTCAACGCCGCCCAGTTTCTTGTTAGCAACGATCATTTTTTTTACATAAGAGATTGGAATAATCGCAGCCTGCTCTTGCATCGTCGTCAGAATGGAACCGTACAGCTCTTCACGCTTCTTCTCATCCGTTGAGACAAGCGCATCATGAATTTGCTGATCAAGCTGCGCCTTCATCGGCAGGTTGGCCAATGCTTCCGATATCCCAAAGCCCTTCTCAGCCGTAATCTGAATAAAGGAGTGCGGGTCATACGGCGAGCCGTAGTTGCTGAAGAAGTTCAGGTCAAAGTCATTTGCACGGAACCTTTTGATTTGCTCGGTCAGATCGAGACCTGTAATGTTCAGTTTAACACCGATTGCGGCCCACTCCGCCTGCAGCGTCTCAGCCATCGGCTTTTGAGTTTGCTCGGATTTCTCATAGATCAGCTCAAGCTCAAGCGGTTTGCCGTCCTTTTCCCGAACTGTTTTGCCCTCCGGCAGCTTCCAACCCGCTTCATCCAGATAGGATTTGGCTTTCTCTACATCATAAGGAATCGGTGTAACTGAAATATTCGTATACGGCAAGTTCGTAGCCAACAAGTTATCGGCCTTCTCTTCTAATCCGGACGTAACACCATCAACCATCGCCTGTTTGTTAAAACCCGCCTGCAGCGCAAGCCGCACGTTCAAGTCTGCCAACGCTTCATTAGCCGTATTCAAGACGAGTTGTCTCGTTGCAACAGGTGCAGAGAGTTTGGTCTCATACTCACCGGATGCCTCAAGCTGCTTGTATGCATCCAGGCTGATCATACCTTCGCCATAAATCAGATCAAGTTCGCCCTTCTCAAAAGCCAGCACGCGTGTATCGCCGTCAGGAATAATTCTGATGACGATTTTGTCCACCTTCGGCTGCTCGCCCCAATAGTTCGGGTTGCGGGTGAAAGTTGCATATTCATCCGTTTTATAATCAGTCAGCATCCATGGTCCTGTACCTATCGGGGCTTTAACAGCTTTCGATGTATCTCCATCATCCGGAAAACCGGCCTCACCAAGGAAGCGAACAGGACGAACGACAGACAACTCCTGGATCGTCGGATAATAAGGTTCTTTTAATGTCAGCTTAAACGTGGACTCATCCACTGCTTCGGTCTTATCCAGAAGCGCGATAAAACCAAGCCAGCTGTGATTATCGACATTCTTCATAATGGCATCAAAATTCTTTTTCACAATCGCTGCGTTAAAAGGGGTACCATCAGAGAAGTTTACGCCCTGACGGATTTTAAATATGTATTCCTTGCCATCTTCGGAGATTGTCCAGGACTCGGCCAATGCAGGCTCCAGTTTGCCCCCTTCACCGTAATTGACCAAAGGCTCGAAGATCATCGATTGCGCGATAAGCTGCGACGGATTGTACACATGCGGATTCATCGGTCCGATATCACGTGGCCAAGATAAGGTAACGACCTTTTCTCCAGCCGTTTGGCTTGCCGCAGCATTCCCCTGTACAGGTGTGTTTTCCGCTTTGGAACAACCTGCGAGCACGCTGGACAAGAGAAGCATTGCCGCCACTAGTAAAACCATCGATTTCCTCGTTCTTGTATGCATTTCTTAGTTGACCCCTCTCAGTCTCTCTCTTTCTGCGAATACCATTGATAATTATTATCAATTAACGCTAATGATAACCTTTATCAATTAGAAGTGTCAACAAGATTATTTATCGTGCCCAGAGCTGAATTTGGCTACTAAAAAAGGACCTCATCCCCACTCAATCGTGGGTTTGAGGTCCTTTGGTTTAGATCATTAATGAGCAACCATATTGTAAGTCATGATCCAGATCGATCCGCCCACAATCGTCAGCAGAATGACAACCCCGAGGATCAGGGTCATAACATTCCATTTTGGTCCATCTCCCTCACGGATATGCATGAAGAAGAAGAGCTGTACGATAAATTGCAGAACGGCGGTCACCAGAATAACAACCATGGTCGCGGTCTTGCCCATCATGTGATTTAAAACAACAACCAGCGGAATGATGGTCAGAACGATGGACAGAATAAAACCGATAACGTAGGATTTCACGGAGCCGTGACCCTCATGCCCATGCGAATCCGCGCCTGTGTGGTGCTGTGCCATCTACATCACCCCCATCAGATAGACAACTGAAAGTACGAAAATCCAGACCGCATCCAAAAAGTGCCAATACAAGCTGATCGCGGAAATTTTACCTCTGGTTACATCGGTAATCCCCCGCCGCTTCAGCTGAATCATGAGGCCGATCATCCAGCAGATACCTACGGAAACGTGCAATCCGTGTGTACCTACCAAGGTAAAGAACGCAGACAGATAAGCACTGGTCATGAAGGTTGCCCCTTCATGAACCATTTCTACAAACTCGTAAATTTCAAGCCCCAGGAAGCCGAGGCCGAGCAGTACAGTGACTACCAGCCAGGCGAGAAGCTGCTTCAGGTTGCCTTTATTCATAGCCAGCACGGCGATACCGCTTGTAAAACTGCTCGTAAGCAGCAGGAAGGTTTCGAGAATCACACCTGTCATGTTGAAAATTTCAGGCCCTGGTCCTCCAGCCGTATTGTTCCGCAGGACTGCGAACGTAGCGAACAGTGTACTAAACAAAATAACGTCGGTAACCAGGAAAATCCAGAAGCCGAGCATTTTCAGTTCCTGAGGATCGTGATGTCCATGGTCATGGCCGTGGCCATGATGTGATGTTGCTTGTGCCATTATACCGACCCTCCTCTTATAGCCGCTTCGGTGCGTTTAACTTCATCCACAGGGATATAGTAGTCCGCGTCGTACGAGTAGAAGGAACGGGCGATCATACAAGCCGCAACACCAAGCAAGCCTGGAATGATAAAGATCAACCAGCCGAATACAAAGCCGAAGCCTGCAACAAACCAGCACACCGACATAATGAACGGAATGGCCGAGTTCTTCGGCATATGGATCGGTTCGATTGGCTGTTCTTGCTTGTGAATTCCCTGTTTGCGCCGTTCTTTCTCTTCCCACCACTCGTCACGGTCTGTAACCTGCGGAATGGTAGCAAAGTTGTATTCAGGCGCAGGAGATGGAATGGACCATTCCAGCGTCCGTGCATCCCAAGGATCGCCGGATGCTTTCAGCTTGCGGTAATGCTTGATGCCCATGCCGATTTGTGCAACCTGGAAGAGGAACGCAATCCCCATCAGGAACGCACCAATCGTGGACACGAAGTTGAGCGGAGCCCAGCCTGTATCCCAGCCGTAGGTGCTGATCCGGCGGGTCATACCCATCAAACCAAGCGAATATTGCGGCAGGAAGCAGACATAGAAGCCGATGTTCCAAAACCAGAACGCCCATTTGCCCAGGTTCTCAGGCAGAGAGAAGCCGAACATTTTAGGCCACCAGTAGTACAGACCTGCAAAATAACCGAACACAACACCGCCGATCAGAGCGGAGTGAAAGTGAGCGATCAGGAAGTAACTGTTATGGAACTGGAAGTCTGCCGGTGCAACGGCAAGCATAACACCTGTCAGACCTGCGATCAGGAAGTTCGGGATGAACGCGATCGCCCACATCATCGGTGTCGGGAAGCTCAGCTTGCCACGGTACATCGTAAACAGCCAGTTAAATACTTTAACCCCTGTCGGAATGGCTATCGCCATCGTGCTTATCGCAAAGAAGGCATTGACATCCGCGCCCGAGCCCATCGTAAAGAAGTGGTGAGCCCAAGTGAAGAAGGACAGAACGCTGATAATCAGCATCGCGAACACCATGGATTTGTAGCCGAACAGTCTCTTTTTCGCAAATGTACTGATAACGTCCGAATAAATACCGAAAGCAGGAAGCACCACGATATAAACCTCAGGGTGACCCCACATCCAGATCAGGTTGATATACATCATCGGATTGCCGCCCATATCAAGCGTAAAGAAATGCCCGCCGCCAAAGCGGTCCAGGAACAGCAATGCAAGGGTGACCGTCAGAATCGGGAATGCAAAAATGATGATAATACAAGATGCGAATACCGACCATGTGAACATCGGCATCTTCATCCAGGTCATGCCCGGAGCGCGCATTTTAATAATTGTTACGATAAAGTTGATGCCTGTTGCAAGTGAACCGATACCTGAGATCTGTATACCCCAGATATAGAAGTTTTGTCCTACACCCGGACTATACTGCAGCTCTGACAAAGGCGGATAGCTCAGCCAGCCTGCATCCGGCGAACCGCCGATAATGAAGGACAGGTTGAACAGCATCGCACCCATAAAGAACAGCCAGAAGCTGAGGGCGTTCAGGAAAGGAAAAGCAACGTCGCGCGCCCCGATTTGCAGGGGAACCGCGATGTTGAAAAGACCGAACATCAGCGGCATCGCCATGAAGAGGATCATGATCGTACCGTGTGTCGTAAATACCTGGTTGTAGTGTTCAGGGTGCAGGAAGTTAATATCAGGAAGCGCGATTTGGGCACGCATCATGAGGGCATCCACACCACCGCGGAACAGCATCAGGATTGATGCCAGGATGTACATAATACCGACTTTCTTATGGTCAACCGTCGTCAACCAGTTTTTCCAGAGCCAGCCCCATTTTTTAAAGTAAGTCAGCACGAATAAAATCGCAATTGTTGCAAGTGCGATCGATACCATTGCCCCATAAATGAGGGGATCGCCGGTAACGAAAAAGAATTGTGCAAACTCAATCAATCTGTCTAGCATTGGGGGCCTCCTTTCCCGAGATCATTAATGTCCTGCATTAGAATGACTTGCTTGCCCCTCTTCACTGCCGGCAGCCGACGCAGTCTTGGCTGCCGCTTCCGCAGAAGCAGTCTCCGTTACGGCTGGCGCGTGAGCTCCGTGACCGCCATGAGGATTTTCGGAACCTTCTACAACGTATTTCGTAACAATCCGTTGAAACAAACCTTCAGGGAATGCGGAATAGGTTGTCTTCTGTCCCACGCCCGGCTGCGCGAGAGCGGTATAACCGTCCTCTGTGAGCGGGTTGTTCTCCTGCTTCGCTTGCTGCACCCATTGATTGTATTGGTCGCTGGTTACGGCGTTCACGTCAAATCTCATTTGCGCAAAATGCTCACCGCTGAAGTTGGCTCCCGAGCCGTAATAAGTTCCCGGGTGATCCGCCTGCAAATGCAGGGTCATCGCCATGCCTGACATCGTATAGATTTGCCCGCCGAGCTGAGGAATCCAGAAGGAGTTCATCGGAGCATCAGACGTCAGTTCGAAGCGGACCGGCACGTCCTCGGGAATCGTCAGGGTGTTCACCGTTGCAATCCCTTCATCCGGGTACATAAACAGCCACTTCCAGTCCAGGGAGCTAACCTGAATGGTAATGGGTTTCTGTGCAGAAGCTAATGGCTTGGAGGGCTCAAGGTCATACGTATATTTTGCAGTAATTATTCCGATAGCGATGATAATAATGATCGGAATCCCCCACCAGATCGTCTCCAGCTTCGCGCTGTCATCCCAATGCGGCTTGTATTTGGCCTTGCTGCCCGGTCTGTCCCGGTAGCGCCAGATGATCACGAATGTCATGACCATGACCGGGAGAATTACTACCGAGGCCAGAACGGTAGTAATAATAATCAGCTCTTTTTGCGCTTGGCCAATTGGTCCCATGGAATCGAAAACCCAGTAGCTTCCGCCCGAGAAAAAACACGTCCAAATGATCAAGGCTACCGTGAGCACGGTCAAAACCAATGCAATAACAGCTTTTGGTTTTTTGTTCATGATGTTCCCCTCTCCTTAAAATGTGCTCTAACTACGCACCCATTACATTCTGTCCTTATATAAGATAGCAGAAAATCACTCGTTTTTTTGCGTTGTTAACAAATTTGTCGATATTTCTTTTGATTTTGTGAATTTAATCTCAAAAAAATTTTTTTCTCTTGCAAATCGTCACCGGATCAGGTTCGGTATTCTTGCCCAAGAAAACGCTGTCTATTCAGCCTGCTCAGGCTTTAAAACCTATAAGTGAGAGTTCAAAAAGTCAGGTTTTCAGCACCGAAGCCTATGCTTCCGGAGTGCGTTTTTTCAAAACGCTTGAGTTGAATGAAGATAGGGACTGAGGAGCGGAGCGTACTTTGGGGTACGTGAGCACCTGAAATGTTTCCGCAGGAAACATGCTTCGGAAGCATCTGCTTAGGCCCGGCTGAATTCAAGATTCGATGTCGAGTCCGCTTCCTGACCTACTTCGTGATCAAAAGATGACTTTTTGAACTACCTCTATAATCTTAAAAAAAAGATCCCCGACGCAGCCATGTCCGCTCACCGAGGATCTTCTCATAGCAATTCACTAAGTACATTCATGGGTGCAAGCATCCTCTAGCGAAGGTCATTGCCATCCTCCTGGTCTTCTCTTTTGCGTATAGCACCCATATATTTCCCTATAAAATAAATAAATATACTTCCCACCACAAAACCGATCCCGATCATCAGCCCCAAATTACGGTCACTGAAGAAGCTCAAATTGACCACGATGGTGACCAATCCTATAATTAACGCCACCCAGAAAAAGAAAGTCATGGCCGCTACGGAGCGCTTCATCCGCTTGTCCTTTGTTTCTACTTTATCAATGGGCTGGGTTCTGTAAGACATAACAACACCCTCCTTCCAAAGCTCATTTCCAATTCCCGATACCTGTTAAGTATCCCGCAAAAGCATGGAAACCATGTAATGCTTAATTAAACAGAATGCGAGTCCTGGTAAACAAAAGAAGGGAAAGAATCACAAATCAAGACTGTCCGCTCCATAATTTCACGCGGTCCTTGATCAGTTGTGTATACTCCTGTTCCATTTTAACGGCGCCGGCTGCATCCAGTTCCTGCAGCATTCCGTCATATGCTGCATCAAAGCTTTCGGGCGAGCTCAGAATGGCTTCCGGGATGCGTTTGCGGATGATGTCCTGTGTCTTCTCGAAGGTAACATGATAATTGGAGCCGGTCTCGACGGTCAGATTGTAGGCTGCTCCCCACGGCTTGACCGGGAATTCCTCCTTATCCGGGAACAGCTCCTTCCAGGTCTCGACTCCATAAGCTTTTAACGTTTCTTTCTCGGGCTCGGAGTAGGATGCGACAATCTGCTCCGGGAATTTAGTTGTATAATAATTGCCTGTGGAGTCTTTAACTCCATCTCCGTAATGCCCGCTCATCAGCGTATACAGATCGATACCGGTATTTTTTTGGAAGCTGGTGGCATTGTTGGTTTTCTCGTTCAGCACATCCTCCGGAATGACCCGCTTACCATCCTTCATCTCGTAATGCTTGCCTTCGATCCCCCAATTGAGCAGCACCTGCCCTTCTTCGGAAGCAAGGAAGTCAAGAAATTTAATGGCCCGCACCGGGTCTTTACAAGAGGTCGTAATGCCCACACCGTAGCCTGAGGTAAAACCTGCACTCTGGAAGGTACGGTCTTTGTATTCTTCTGACAATGTAACCGGGAAGTGGGCATAGGTGGCATCCTCTTTGCCTGCGGTTTTCAAAGCATTTTCTGCGTCCTGATATCCCCACTCCTGATCAATCAGTCCAAGCACGCGCCCGCTTGCGATCTTGGACTTGTACTGGTCGCTTTTCTGCACAAAGCTTTCCTTGTCGAGCAGCCCTTCGTTGTACATCTTGTTCAGCCAGCGGAAATATTCCTTCTCCTCCGGTCGTTTGTAATGCAGCTTGGCTTCATAGGTTTGAGGATCGATGTAATATTCCCCGTCATCCGGGGCCCCGGTCGCCTGAAATGCCGGATTGGTCACCGTAATCATGATTCTCCAGTCATCCGCATCCAGCGTAAGCGGAATGGTGGGTTGCCCGTCAATCGTCGGGTGCTTCTCCTTATAGGCTCTCAGCACGTTTTCAAAATCTTCGAGCGTCTTCACCTCCGGATATCCGAGCTCCTTCAATACCCTGTGCTGAATTTCAAATCCCCCTGTAGCATCAAAGTACGTCTGATCCACCCCTGCATACGAAGGGATCACGTAAATCGAGGGATCTTCAAGACTGTACTTCAAACGGTCCATGTATGGCCCGTACAGCTTCTTCAGATTCGGCGCATGTTCATTGATCAGATCCGTCAAATCCAGCATGGCGCCAGCATCCACCAGCTTTGCCACTTCCGCTTTGGCAGACACCAGGTCCGGATAATCGCCGCTGGCGGCCATGAGGGAAATACGATCTTTACCGCCATCACTGATTGCATATTCCGCATCAAGAGTAACACCCGTCCGTTTAATGATTTCCTGTCCGATCTCATCTTTCATATGGTTCCATTGCGGACTCGAGTCCGCGCCAAAAAAGGTGAACGTAATCGGGTCAGTTCCGCTGCTTGAGGCAGGCGTCTCTTTACCGCCCCCGCAGCCTGCGAGCAGGGAAAGGGACAGTAATGGAATAAGGGTAAATTTCGCAATCTTTCTTGATAACATATGAGTTCCTCCCAGAGAAAAGTAGGTTCAGGACTTAACTGCTCCCAGCGTCATACCTCCGACAAAATATTTTTGCAGGAACGGGTATACCAGCAGAATCGGCAATGTAACCACAATCGTGATGGCCATTTTGATGGATTCCGGCGAAATCTGCGTCATTTGCTGAGCCATGTCGTTGACATTTCGGGCCGCTCCGCTGCCACCCTGCTGGGTGCTCTGGAGCACTTTCATAAGCTCATATTGGAGCGTAGTGAGATGCTCTTTCGAGCCGTTGTACAAATACGTGTCAAACCATGCATTCCACTGGCCAACGGCCAGAAACAGGGCAATGGTAGCCAATACGGGCTTGCAGAGAGGCAGAATAATCCTCCAGTAGATCGTAAAATCGTTGGCTCCGTCCAGTTTGGCCGATTCCTGCAGGGCATAGGGCAGACCATCGATAAACGAACGTACGACAAATACATTAAACGCACTGACAATTCCAGGTAAAATATACACCCAGAAGGTGCCGATCAAATGGAGATCCCGCATCAGAATATAAACCGGAATCAAACCGCCGGAGAAGTACATGGTCAGGGCAAGGAATACGGAAACGAATCTTCTGCCCTGAAAATCCACTCTGCTCAGGGTGAAAGCCAGCATCGAAGCGCTGAGCAAGCCCAGCAGCGTTCCTGCCAGCGTGCGCAGGATCGAAATTTGCAGGCCCTGTAAAAGCCCCTCATATTGAAAGATTGTTTTGTAGTTTTCCAGTGTAAATTGACGGGGCCAAATATAAATGCCTCCACGAACGGTATCGGTCGAGTTATTAAGCGAAATGGCGAGCACATTAAGGAAAGGATAAAGCGTAATGACAAGCACCATCATCATGAACAGAATATTGAAGACATCAAACAGCTTCTCCGATCTCGTCGCATTAAAGGCTTTATTGGTCAAATGGAGCTCCTCCTTTACATAATGCTTTCTTTCGTGAACTTCTTGAACAGGCCGTTAGCCGTGAAGAGCAGGATGATGCTGACTACCGAGTTAAAAATGCCGATGGCTGTTCCGTAGGAGAACCTGCCCATGTTCAGACCGTAATTCAAGGCGTACAGATCCAGTACCTCCGAGTAATCCATGACCAGACTGTTACCGAGCAAAAATTGTTTTTCAAAGCCGATGCTGATCAGATGACCGATGGACATAATGAACAGCACTGCAATGGTGGACCGGATGCCGGGCAGCGTAATATGCCAGATCTGCCGCAGCCGGCTGGCTCCATCCACCCGGGCGGCTTCATATTGCTCCTGATCGATGCCAGTAATAGCCGCCAAATAAATGATCGTATTCCATCCCATTTCCTTCCACACATCGGAAGCGGTTACAATATACCAGAACCAGCTCCCCTTTGCCATGAACTGGATCGGCTCGTCGATCAGGTGAAGTCCCATGAGCACGTCATTGACAATACCGCCGTCAATGGACAGCATTTTGGTAACTAGGCCTGCCACAACGACCCAGGACACAAAGTGGGGAAGATAGGAAACCGTCTGCACAAACCTTTTGAACACCATGCCCCTGAGTTCATTCAACAGAACCGCGAACAGAATAGGTATGGCAAAACCGAAAACAATGCTGAGCCCGCTCATGGCCAGCGTATTGCGCAGCACCAGGTAAAAGCGTTCGTCCTGAAAAAGCTCTGCGAAATGCTTGAATCCTACCCACTTCTGCTCACTGAAGGAACGAGCCGGCTTATAATCCTGGAATGCCATCGTCCATCCCCATAAAGGAAGATAACTAAAAACAAACACCCATATGACAAAAGGCACCGACATCAGGTACAGATACTTCTGCCGCACTGCGGTTTTCCAAAAAGCGGCCTTGTGCCGTTTCGAACCGGCTTTGCCCTTGGATGTGTTGCGGGAAGCCCTATTGTTACGCGGCGCCGGTTTGGTTAACGTGTCCATGACAATCCCCCTTTTACATGTTACCAAGATGATACCGCTTACATTCGCAATTTGATACCTGCTAAATTAGAGGAAAAATCCGGTCATTTTTAGAGATTTCCACTTTAACTGCGTGTTCAAAAAGTCAGGTTTTCAGCACCGAGAAGGTTGGATGAAGCTAGGGACTGAGGAGCGGAGCGTACTTGGGGTACGTGAGCACCGGAAGGCCCGGCTGAATTCAAGATTCGATGTCGAGTCCGCTTCCTGACTTACTTCGTGATCAAAAGATGACTTTTTGAACTACCTCTGTAACTGCCCTTTACCAAAAAGAACCCGGACACAGGTCCGGGCCTCACCTCTTCTGAAATTCACTCCGTCTGCCCCTTCTTCCGGTTATAGCTTCGGTATGCGGAGGGAGAGCAGCCTACATATTTTTTGAATTTTGCATGAAAGTAGTCCGTATTGGCATAGCCCACATGCTGCGCCACTCCGTGCACCTTCATTCCTTCGGCAAGCAGCCGCTTGGCATTCCTGATTCGCACTTTATCCAGGTAAAGGTTAAACGGCTCTCCGGTATGCTGCTTGAACAGTTTCCCGAGATAGGAGCTGTTATAATTGAAGGTTTCCGCCAGCAGCTCGAGCTTCAGATTTTCCCCATAATGTGTATGAATGAAGTTCACAATCTGCTTCATGACCGCCTCTTTGCTGCCTTCGCCCAAGCTCGCCGTCAACTGCTTCAGCCGCAGCTGCACCTGCTCCACCAGTTCGGGAAGTGAGCGCTGCCCATAGACTTCCGCAATCAGGCTGGCCGGTTCCAGGGAAGAACTGCTCCGTTCCCGTCCTGCCATATATTTATCCAGAGCAAGCGTCATAACTCGTGCAAAGCCCTCTTTGACAGACTGCTCGCTGTCCCCATGGGATAAGCACATCTTCTCCATGTCCTGCAAGATCTGGGCAACCGTATCCTCATTGGCCATCTCCAGCGCATAATAAAGCCGGTCCGCCAAATCCCTGTGTGGCATCCCTGATTCAGTCTCAAGGAACGTGTCCCCGGAGTTCTCAAGCGCATTCTGTCCCAGGGCCACCCAGTCGGAATGAAGCAGAACCCTGTCTCCCCGAAACAAAAATCGCCGTTCCAAAAGGAAGCCCGCAGCATCGCAGGAGGCTTTAAGCTGCCCCAGAGAGGTTACTTCCCGGCCGGCCGCCGCATATACGGCTGCGGCACAGGAAGACAGCGTCTCCCGAATTTCCCTCATCAGCTCTAACGCCTGTTCCGGCCTCTCCAAGGGCCGCCGCAGCAAAATGCCTGTATGGCCGCCTGCTGTAAAAACGAAGCCGTAACTCCGCTCACGGCACATGTTCGATAGCTGTTCCCTGGCCAACGCCATTCTGCCCATCCGGTCCGTATCAGGAAGACGGATATCCAGCATGATCACCTGGTAAGAAGGCCATTGAAGCTCCGGAGGGACGGGCCCGGGCTCTCCTTCCCCGCCTTTATAGGCATTCAGCAGCAAATCTTCCAGATAATCGCTGTACCTGTCATGCCTTCCATCGGCAGCCTCCCTGCTCTCCAGCATACGGTATATGCGCTGCAGCTCCTCCGCCATTTCCTCCTCGTCGACCGGCTTGAGCAAATAACCGTCCGCTCCGATACTGATCGCCTGCCGCGCATATTCGAAATCGGCATACCCGCTTAATATGAGAAAATGGAACGGTATTCCCGCCGCTTCCTGCTGTATTTTCCGGATGACGTCCAGTCCGTTCATGCCTGGAAGCCTGATGTCCATAATGATCAGATCAATCTGTACGCGCTCAAGCTTCGCCAAGGCTTCCCTGCCACTGCCCGCCGTATCCGCCACTCTGAAGCCGAGAGCGCCCCAATCCATAATCGTGGTCAGCCCTTCCCGAATTGCCGGTTCATCGTCAACGATCAGTACATTATACATTTGCCTCCTCCTCCACAGGTAAAGTAAAGCAGACCCGCGTTCCTTCTCCCGCCTTGCTGTCCATCCGAATCCCGTACTGTTCCCCGTACATCAGGGTCAGGCGCTGATGCACATTCCGCATGCCGATACGGCCGGCTTCCGGCTCTTCTTCTCCTTTGAAGGAAGCCTCGACCTGCTCCAGCCTGGACGCCTCCATGCCGCTGCCGTTATCCGTCACCTCGGTATGCAGGCAACCGCCGCTCATTTGCACGCTCACCATCACGGTAACCGGCTCCTCCTTATTTTCAAGACCATGCACGACCGCGTTTTCCACCAGGGGCTGGATGATCAGCGGAGGAATAGGCGCTTGCAATACCGCCTCATCCGCGACCACTTCATAGTTCAGGCGTTCCCCATAACGGAATTTTTGAATTTCGAGATAGGAGCGCACCATCTCCAGTTCCTCCCGCAGTGTCGTATATCCACCTTTGATTTCTATATTTTTACGCATCAGCTTGCCCAGCAGCCGCACAGCCCTTGCGATGTCCTTTTCTCCCCTCATATGGGCTTTCATCCGGATCGATTCCAGCGCATTAAACAGGAAATGGGGATTGATCTGGCTAGCCATCATTTTCAGCTTGATATCCCTCTGCGCCAGTTCAAGCCGGCTGTTCTTTTCGCTTGTATCAGCTACCTGCTGCATCAACTGATGGATGCTCTCCACCATCCGGTTGAACTGGCGCGATAAATCGCCGATCTCATCTCCGCCATCCACTCTGGTAACCACATTCAAATCTCCGCGCGCCACCGCATTCAAATCTTCACGCAGCCGCTGCAGGCGTCTTGTAATCAGAACAGATATCATCGACACCAATACAAGCGCCGCAACCAGCACCGTCAGAATGCAAATAAAGCCGATCAGACTAATACGGTTGGCCCCGCTTACAATACTGGCCGTGGAGAATACGGATATGATCCTCAGGCCGCTTTTGCTCGACTGTGGCAGCAGTTCGTCCACAACAATGTTAGCGGATTCCCCATTAACTTCAGCTTTATAGGTTCCTTTGCCTTTGTTATGAAAATCAAAGCCCAGCTTCAGCTCTTTCAGCGTCCTTCCCACCATATCCGGGTCCTTGGCGGCAACCACAACCCCCTGCTCGTCGGCAATCATCGTATGAAAGGGCTCTTTGCTGAGCATACCGTTCAATTCGTTCTGATTAATGCCGATGACAAGCACACCACTCGTCCGGTGCTCCGGGAACGGAATTTGCCTGACCAAACTCAGCTTATTCAGCAGATCGTCTTTGGCATCACGAATGTAGTACCAACGAATTTCCGTCCCCGTGAGTGCTTTCTTGAACCAATATGCATTTTGCGTATCGATATCCACGGGAATGAACTCCAGATTGTTGACCAGTGTCGAATTAAACGAATAAAAGCGAAGGCTGTCGATTTCCCGGTACTGTTCCCTGTATTCCTTGAAGTCGTCAAATTCATGATAAGCTCTGGTCAAATCCAGCATGCCCCCATATCGTGTGTTCACGATAGCGTTTAAATTGCTGTCAAACATAAGCTGGTTGGATATGTCCGTTGGCACACGGAGCAGATTGCCTGTCTGGGTTTTAATCTTCTCCACATTGTTGACCGTCTGTGCAATGGCGCTTTGCAGCGCCTGCTCCCGCAGATAGACAATCATGGCTCCTCCAACGAGCAGCACGGGGATCATCACGATCACCACATAAGAAAACAGCAGCTTGTTCCGCATCCGGACATTGTTGATCATTCGCGGTACTCTTCCCACACATGCCGCCTCCTGTTTTATAAGCGCTTTCATATTCCTGAAGCCAAGAAACCTCCATAAGCAACTAAATAAACAGAGGAATGTTGGTCTCATCTCAATTCCTTTTGTATATCGTCATCCTGGAGGTTGTAGTGCTGCATTAAACAGGCTCTATAAATACATTCTGGGGAAGGGCATACGGATTATCCTTGGCGATGCGGTCATAGAACATCATTCCGTCCAGATGATCCAGTTCATGCTGAACGACGATGGCCGTATATCCTTTGAACGTATAAATTTGCTCTCTCCCCTGTGCATCCGCTGCTTTGACCTTGATCCTGGCATAACGGGGGACATAACCCGGCACGTAACGGTCCACCGAAAGACAGCCTTCCCCGGCTTCCAGATAGATCATGGCGGCTGAATGACTAATGATTTTCGGATTATACAGCTCGCAGACAACGGTTTCTTCCCCGGATTGGATATAAACGGCGCACATCCGCTTGTTCAGGCCGATCTGATTGGCTGATAAGCCTACCCCGGCCCGCAGACCGTATTCGGCGGCTCTCTTTTCATTCTGGCTGTTCTTGAGATAGTCCAGCATCAGCTCCATCCAGCGGCGGTCCTCACTGCTTGGCGGCAGGGATACAGGCTCTGTACGCTTGCGCAGGATGGAGTCTCCTTCCCGCACAATATCACTCATGAAAAGAATCCCGGGAACCGGCAGATTATTCATTCCTTTTGCCTCAACTTCCTTGCTAGAATTGTGCAACATTCAATATGAAGACATTGATCTCACTGTGAAAAGTTTCCTATGGCGTCTTTTGTAAAATTATATCGACGACCCGGCAAGCTTGTCAAAATATCTGTTATGCAGGCTGCCATATCCTTGGTGAAGCGCTTGTGCTTTACAAAAAAAAATGGACAGCTCCGCATGGAACTGTCCTGTAAAAGATATTACGATATCGACGTGTTCAGGACGGCTGCTCCAGCTTGCTTTCGGGGGCGCCATGCAGTCCCGCTTTCGGATTTCCTGCGGTCCAGACTTCATAATACTGCGAGTTCTTCCCGTAAGAATTATCGATCACCACATTTGGCATGTCCAGCAGACAGGACAGAATATGACCATGCAGCCTAGAGGTGCGCACCTCCCTGTAGGAGCTGAACAGATTAATCGCCCTATTCATCAAATAATCGGTATATTTATACCAGAATGAACGAACCGGAAGCAGCCCGCCAAGCTTCTTGTCCAGACTATAAAACTTCTGGAAATACAGGATACCTCGAACTTCCGATGGTGTGAACAGCGTCTCCCAATCCAGCCGGTTACTGTCGTCGGCCTCTTTGTCAATATGCTGCTGCCCGGCAAAAGTCTCCGAATCTGTACGCAGAAAATAGAGCACGTCCTTCGCGGGCCGGGAGGCCGGCTGAAGCGGCCATAGCTGATGCGCCATATCCGGGCACAGGCGGACCCGACAGTTATGGAACTTCGCCATCGCAAAGTCATAGGAGCGCATGTCCCGGACGAAGAGGTGCAGATCAGGGTGATTGTTGAAAAGTGCAGCGGTCATGTCAGCCTTGCGCTCATTTTCAAAATGAATGGTCTGCGGCAGCACGACAATCCGGTGGGACGGAAAGCAGCGTACGATCTTTTCCCGCATCTGCTGATGATTGGCGTACAAGTCGCCGAAATTCCCACCGCCCTGGCATATAATAATGCAGTTGTCTGGAACGCTCAGCTTGTCGGGAAAGTTCATTTCACTGTAGCGGGCACGAACCTTGATATTATAATCATGGAAAAACTTCTCCGTCCCCTTCATAATCAGCAGGTCGCCGCCGTTGTTATACACCGGATAATCCGCATAAATAACTTCCGATCCCGGAGGCACCACCTCAAGGATTGCTTTCAGCTTCTCTTTAAGCTCATCCATTGGATGCAAGCTCGCCATCGTTCAGTTCCCCCTTCTTTCGCTTCTTTTGTATAATCTGGATCAGGAACGCAATATCCTCCCTGTCAAAGACGATCCGTCGCAGCGGAATCTTGAAGAACACCGGAAAAGAGAACACGGAAAAGACAAGGCGGACACAGGCTCCGGCCAGCAGCGCCAGCGCAATGCCCTCCAGCCCGAGCAATGGTGTAAATACGAAGAACATGGCGACGGTGATCGCATAGGCTGCAATCTGGCGAATCAGCACGAGGCCCGGACGGCCAAGGGCATTAAATGCAGATGCCAGAATCCAGGAGCCTCCGCCAATAATGCATTCCAGCGAGAGCAGATAAAAGGTCACATCCGCCTCCAGAAAAGCGGGCCCGAACAGCAGGCCCAGCATATACCTGCCGATGAACAGGCTCGGAACTATGACAACGAGCATAATGGCCATGGATATGCGAAAGGCTCTGCCGACGGTCTCGATAATCTTTGGTTGGGACAATCCCGTTACCCGTGGAAAGGTTACGTTCGTCACCGCATTCTGCACCACATTGAATACTCTGGATAAAGCATAAACAACGGAGTACAGCCCGAAATCACGCGGCGACAGCAGGGCAACAATCACAATTTTGTCCGTTTGCGTGGACAGCGTTCCCATCAGCTCCATGCCGTACACCCGGGCTCCATAGCTGTAGTAGGGGCGCAAAACCTTTTTATCGATGAACAAACGGAACGAGCGCACATGCACTCCATGGCGCAGCTTGAAAAACGCCCACAGCAGCGCGGCCAGACTGGCTGCAAAGTTGATGGCCCCCGCCATATGGACATCAAGGAATCCGAGCAGCCAAACTGTAACCAGCCCCGCAAAATTAATAAACGGGTACAGGAAAAGCAGCCCGTTATATACGTCGAACTTTTCTAGACTCTGGGACAATGCCGTCGTCAATGCCGTCAGCACCGCCAACGGGATGGCGGCCAGACAGTATAATCGTGACAGTTGAATGATGTCCGGGGAGTATCCGTTAAGCCACATGGGCATGAACAGCCAGGCGATTCCCCCTGCCAGCAAACAGGCAGGCAGCTGTATCCACAGGGATAATCCGAGCAGTTCCTCAGAGCTGCCTGTCTTCTTTTTTACGTTGTAAATGAGGGAGGTGGGGAGGCCGAAGCTTAGCACGCTGCCGATCAACGCAGGCCAGAAAAGCACTGCCGCCAATTCTCCCTTCCCCTCAACCCCAAGCATCCGTGCGGTTAATATCGAGGTAAGCGTCGTAACGATCAGCACAAAGAAATTGTTAAAGCTGGTACGCATAATCGTTTTGGCCAGGCTGTCGCCTGTAAAGACTGTTTTGGCTGCCGTCCAGACGCTCATCGTCCTCACATCCCTGCTCTGCTTCTATATTAGCCTCCAATCCTGCAGCCGCTTTTTAACCGGCAGCCTCATTGGAGAACATCACTTTTAACGCCTTTTTATAACCTTTGATTGCGGAGTTATTCTTCTTTGGTCTTTCTCTGAACATCAGGTACAGCGTAGTCCAGCAAAGTGCCGCATATTTGATCGGTCCTGACTGCTCATGCTTGAGCAGATGAATATGATTCATCACACGTGTGTAGGCCACATGCTCCATATTATCGCGGGAGGACGGTGATTCATGATGCAGCAGCTTTAAAAGAGGGTTAATATACAAAGGCCCGTTCTTCAATGCAATGCTGGACAGGAGCAGATCCTCACCGATACTGTAGCTTTGCAGCCAGGGAACCGGCTTTAATTCGCGAATCGCATCCTTGCGGAAGGACATGTTGCAGCCGTGGAAAAATTCGGTTTTGAACGTCTTGCGTGCCTTATGCCAGTTATACATGGAACCGGATTGGCCGCTGAGCGAGAGCTTCCCTTTAAAGGGCGATTGCTGAAAAGAGAGCAAGCAGCGGATGGTGCCGAAAAAGCTGTTGCTCATGCCCAGCGCGATCCCGCCGATTCCTGCAGCCTGGGGATATTCCGCATAGGTGTGCATCAAATTCTGAATATAATCCGCAGGCAGCTCCACATCGTCATCCAGAAAGAGAATGATGTGACCTCTGGCGATCTCTACCGTCTTGACTCTTGACAGCCATAGCCCCGGCTGCTCCTTGCGATGGTAGCGCAGTTCCATTCCCGTCGGCTTCAGAACCTGTTCCTGTTGCTTCAGGAACGCTTCCGTCAGCGATCCGTCATCAACAATCAGCACCTCGGCCTGCAGGCCGGATGCCGGCAGCTTGGACTGTGCGATGGAGGAGATACACCGCTTCAGGTCATCCTCACGGTTGCGCGTGCAAATGGCAATGGACAAGGCTATCATCAGATTCCCTCCTTCGGTCAAGTCAGGCCCCCCTATCACGGGGCAGGGAAGCCGTATATTCAAGATATTTCTGCTTGCGCGGATTCAGGACAAAAAGAACACCCTGAGCATACCCGGCTACCGTGTTGAAATTTCTCTTAAAGGCCTGCTTGAGCATCAAATAGGAAAGAGTCCACAGTAGCGCAATGTAATTCCAGAGCCCTGCTTTTCTTAGCTGCAGCAAATAATAATGGTTAACGGCCGTGGCTTTGGCGACCTTGCCTGCCTTATCCCGCGAGCTCGGGGATTCATGATGTGTGATTTTAAGCTTCGGATCGATAACCAGCTTGCCGTAACGGCTTGCAAGATGACAGATGTACAGATCCTCTGCTATTGCATAGCTGGTCATCCACGGATAAAGCTGCATATCACATAACGCATAACGGCGGAAGGACATATTGCAGCCGTGGAAAAACTCCGTGGGGAATACCGATTTCATCTCTCCCCATTGCATCAACGAACCCGCCAGACTACTTGGGGACAGCTTACCGGGCGAAGAGGACATTTGACATGTCAAAACACCCAGCAGCTTGCCTGCCCGGCTTGTGCTGAGTCCCTTGGCGACCCCGCCAACCCCTACAATTTCTTTATCCTGGCCGTACACATCCAGCAGTCGTCTAATGTACAAACGATCATCCAATTCAGCATCATCATCAAGAAAAAGCATAATGTCGTTGTTCACGATAGGCAGCGCCTGATGCCGGGAAAGCCATAAACCGGGCTGCTCTTTCTTGTAATACTTCAATTCCCCGTTCGGCAGCCTGGAGATCATTTCCCGGTATTCCTCCAGCTTGTGTGCCGGGATATCGCCATCGTCAACAATCAGCAGCTCAATTGCCGTATAATTAATGTCCTGCTGCGCGGCAATGGATCGAATGCAGCGCGTCAAATCTGCAATCCGGTTCCTTGTGCAAATGATGATCGAGACATCAGACATGCTACGGTCTCCTCCTATCCTGTCCGTTTCTCTTTCCAAGAATTATTTTCCAATTGTTGGATTGTATAATTCTATTTTAGCGTTGACAGCATTTGAGTGTACATACCACTTTTGTATACTTTTTCGTACATATGAAAACTTATAGGTAAGGA
The DNA here is from genome assembly GCF_042138635.1 of Paenibacillus medicaginis. Lineage (NCBI taxonomy): Bacteria > Bacillati > Bacillota > Bacilli > Caryophanales > Paenibacillaceae > Paenibacillus > Paenibacillus medicaginis. Next base: position 27,582 of record NZ_JBHIRY010000015.1, read on the forward strand.
ACAAAAAAAGAGAAATGGCCGTAAAGCCATTCCTCTTCATTGCGGATTAAAAGTCCAGAAACAGCGTCGCATTGACATATCTGCGGGCCATGGACAGGAAATAGGAATTTTGGATCGATACAGCTGCCACCAGCAGCGCATTCCTGAGCGCTTCCCGCTGGTTCGGACTCAGGTGGACAAGATCATCCGTATACCTGCCTGCCGCGCGCAGCAGCATATCCTCGGTAAGGCCATCCTTTAAAGTGGAGGCAGGTCCCGTACCAGTTATGTCAAACATCCCGTCGCCATTGGCGTCGAGCTCTTCAAACAGGGATGAATATGCGGCATACAGATGCATGGGCTGCATCAGGTCGTCGCTGTCGTCTCCCGGCTGTCCGAAGAGAATATGAAACAGCTTGCGGATGGACTCAAAATCAAGGCTGGATTTGAGATCCTCTATAATGAGCAGGACGGCTGCCTGGTTGATGGAATATTTTTTCCCTACCTGTGGTGATCCGAGAAATTCTTTAAAGTCCCGCTTCACCCAGTTCTGCATGGAGGTCAGGGAAACATGGCTATACTCGATTAGTTGGCCGAGCGAGGCGATCTCCTGCAGGGAAAAAGCTGCGATCTGCCTTCCTTTAATGATTTTCTCCAGCACAGGAGTCACCTCGGTGCTCAAAAAGGCAGGCAGCGTGCTGCCGGCACGAAGCCGGTCCTGATGATTCTTTCTCCAAGCCTCCTGAAGAACGGCCAAAGGCTGCATGCTCTGACAGTTATCAAGCGCAAGCAGCAAATGGGCCATGTCGCTGCGGGTCATTGTAAAGGACTCCATTTGCCTTCCTCCTCATGCTTACGTGTTGCATTTCAAGTTCATGCGAACCCATCATACGCTTAAGCATGCAGGTTGTAAAGAGCGAGGAAGAAAAAGGCGAGAAAGCAGACGATCAAGGTCTATTCTTTCACTATTTCGAACAAATTTGGGGCTCAGAAGGTTGACAGCTTTCTTTTTAACAGTTGTATTTTTTCTTTTAAGTTCTTAAAATAAGTTCATATGAACTTAAATTTATCAGAAAAGGGATGAGTGAAAATTATATGGACATAGGTGTCAGTCTATTGTTGTTCGCGTTGTTAATTGTGCTGAGTGGTTTCTTCGTGGCTACTGAATTTGCCATCATCAAAATTCGATCCAGCCGAGTGGATCAACTGGTGGTGGAAAACCGCAAAAATGCGAAAGCGCTGCGGACGGTAGTCAACAATCTGGACGGATATTTATCCGCCTGTCAGCTTGGTATTACAATAACGGCGCTTGGACTTGGCTGGCTCGGTGAACCGACTGTGGTCAAAATTTTGGAGCCTGTATTTATTAAACTAGGCATCAGTGGTGATTTTGGCCATATTCTGGCTTTCATAATCTCTTTTATTATTGTGACTTACCTGCATGTCGTTATTGGTGAATTGGCCCCTAAAACATTGGCGATTCGCAAAGCGGAAACAGTCAGTCTGTTAACATCTCCTCCGATTATCTGGTTTAACCGCATCATGTACCCCTTCATCTGGCTTCTGAACGGCTCTGCCAACAGGCTGGTCCGTTTATTCGGATTAAAACCCGCGTCAGAGCATGAGGAGGCACATTCCCAGGAAGAGATTCAAATTATCCTGTCGGAAAGCATGGAGAGCGGGAAAATTAACAATACAGAGTATGGATACGTGAACAAGATCTTTGCCTTTGACGAAACCGTGGCCAAAGAAATTATGGTGCCGCGTACCGATATGGTGTGTCTGTATACCAACCGCAGCTTGAAAGAGAACATGCAGACGATTTACGATGAGCAGTATACCCGCTTCCCGGTAGCAACGGAAAGCAAAGACCAAATTATCGGTATGATCAATACGAAGCAGCTGTTTCTGGAGCATGACCGGAACCCGGATCTGGATTTCAAATCCCTGATTCACCCGATTCTTACGGTGCCGGAAGTTATCCCGGTCAACGATCTGCTGAAACGGATGCAGAAGGAACAGGTGCATATCGCGCTGCTGGTGGATGAATATGGCGGCACATCCGGTATTATTACGATTGAAGATATTCTGGAAGAGATCGTCGGCGAAATCCGCGACGAATTCGATAAAGATGAGCGCAAGGAAGTCGAGAAGCTGTCTGAGAACAGCTATCTGATGGATGGCAAAGTCATCCTGTCCGAATTCAGTGACCTGACTGGTCTGAATCTCGATGATGAGGATGTCGATACGGTCGGTGGCTGGGTGTACAGCCGTATTCCCGAACCGAAGACGGGCAAAGAATATACTGAAGGTCATGTCAAAGTCATTATCCGCGAAATGGGCAAAAACCGTGTAAGACGGGTGGAGGTTATCATTGAGGAGCCGTCGCGTCTAAGCGGAGAAGAAGAAACGGACTAAGTTTGAAATTCACCGGAAAACGTTGTACACTTTACTTCGTTCTGCACAAATGATTAAATAAATGACAGGGCATACGGCTTGGCCGCGTGCCCTGCATGCGTGTGTAGGGAGGAGAGTATAATACATGGACTTTTTGTCAGCGATTATTATGGGCATTATTGAGGGATTAACGGAATTTCTACCCGTCTCATCGACCGGGCACATGATTTTGACGGCCCACCTGCTGAATCTCAACACAGATAGTGAATCCGTCAAGACGTTTGAAGTTGTCGTACAGCTGGGCGCCGTGCTTGCGGTTGTCGTATTGTATTTCAGAAAGTTTCTGGGCATGTTCGATTTCCGGAGACAGACGCTTCAATCCTTAAAACCGCGTCTAAATCTGCTGCATATCATCATCGCCATGATCCCGGCTTCCTTGCTGGGCGTACTGCTGCGTGACTTCATCAAGCAGTATTTATTCGGTCCGCAAACGGTAGTATACAGTCTGGTTGCCGGAGGCCTGCTGATGATTGCGGCTGAAAAATTCCATCCAAGAGCAACCGCAGAAACGGTAGATGAAATTACATACAGACAGGCTTTTATCATTGGATTATTTCAAATTCTTGCCTTGTGGCCAGGCTTCTCCCGTTCAGGCTCCACGATTTCCGGCGGTTTGTTTGCAAAAGTAAGCAGCACGGCAGCGGCCGAATTCACCTTTTTGGTGTCAGTTCCGATTATGCTGGGGGCTACGGTGGTCGATATGTACAGCAGCATGGAACAGCTGTCCACCAGTGATTTCCCTGTATTTGCGGTTGGTTTTGTTACCGCCTTTATCATAGCGATGCTGGCAATCAAGAGCTTCCTTGGATTGCTGAAACGGTTCAGCCTGACGTCGTTTGCTATTTATCGTTTCGTGCTGGCGGCCGTATTTTTCTTTATTATTCTGTAACTAAAAAGGATGTATCCCGGTGTTTGAATAACGGGGTACATCCTTTTCCATCTTTATACCTTCGATTCCAGCGTCTCCAGATAATCAGAGATTTGTGCCGGGGTTTTGGCAAATTTGCTGTGAAGATGGGCAATCTTCTTCCCGTCGCGGAATACCAGCAAACTTGGGATGCCGCGAACCTGATTTTCTTCTGCTATCGGCAGAAATTGCTCGGCATCCATGGCATAAAATTCTTTATCAGGATGCTTCTCGATGATTCCGCCAATAAATTTGTCCAACGTCTTGCAATCCGGACACCAGGTTGCATCGAATTTAATAACCGTTAGTCCATCTCCCTGAATCAGTTCCTGATAGTGCTGCTGTGATTCAATGCGCTCCATCGTCCATCCCTCCTGCTGTTTACTTATTCTTTCATTGTAATCATTATCGCTCAAATTGCAACTGTGACAGTTACCTGTGCTGTGTGTAGCGGTTCGCTTTGCTAAAGCTTCTCAGCTCACTGATTTCCTGCTCCGTCAACGGCGTGACAGCAGCGGCGCCAACGTTGTGCTGAAGCTGTTCCGGAGAGCTCGCTCCAGGAATGGCAGTCGCCACGGCCGGATGCGCAAGGCTGTAGCGGATGGCTAACTGCTCCATGCTCCGCTCTTCACTTGCGAACGCTGCAAGGCGTTCACGCACATTCAGCAGCTCTGACTCCTTATAATCCAGATAACCCTTCGCCGCCTTGGATGCTCCTCTCTCAGCCAGCACTCCGCTGGCTACAGGGCCGCGTGCGATCAGGCTGACCCCTTCATCTCCCAGCAAAGGGAGAACTTCTTCTTCCGCCCGCCGGTCCAACAGGCTGTATTGGTTCATGACACTAACGATTCCTGAACGCTTCACATATTCACGGATCACATTCGGCCGGATGGAAGAAATACCGTACCAGCGGATGACTCCCTCACGTTTCAGCTGTTCAAAAGCCTCAATTGTGTCGTCAATCGGATCGTCGAGTGTACCGCCATGCAGCTGGTACAGATCAATATAATCTGTGCCAAGGCGTTTCAGACTTTCTTTAACAGCCTCCAGAATATAAGCCTTTGACGGATCCCACACCAGGCCTTCCTGGCCCGCAATGCGGCGGTTGCCTACCTTGGTCGCAATGATAACGTCCTGGCGCCTTCCCCGCATGGCCTTGCCAACCAATTCTTCATTCCGGCCACTGTCATACAAATCGGCAGTATCCAGAAAATTGATGCCTTTTTCAAGCGCTTCGTGAATAAGATAAACTCCTTTTTGTTCCTCTGTGCCAATCGTCATGCAACCAAAGCCGATTTCGCTTACCATGAGATCGGAAGATCCAAGCCGGTTCTTTTTCATGCTTTCTCTCCTCCCAATAATTCACATGTTGTCCCAGACCTTATATACAAGCTCATCGTACCGTATCACTTCCGCCTGTTCAAGCCGACCCGCATGGCGCAAAGCAGCACTTCACAAACGAGTAACCCCCTTTTTTCATTTCATGTGTTGACATTTATCACAAAACAATATATCTTTAAATAAAGATAAATAATGAATCCAGTACCTTTACCCAATAATAAAGAACCACCAAGGAGGACTTATCATGAAATTGCTTGGATTGCACCATGTATCGGCTTTCACAGCCTCTGCCGCTAAAAACTTTGAGTTTTATACTGAAGTGCTCGGCATGCGCCTTGTCAAAAAAACCGTCAACCAGGATAATATTCGCGTGTACCACTTGTTCTACGCTGATGAGATCGGAACCGCAGGCACTGAGCTGACTTTCTTTGAAATTCCAAATGCCGGGCAGAACCGCAGAGGGAATAACAGCATCTCCTCCCTGTCGCTGCGCGTTCCGAACGATAAAGCCTTGACCTACTGGAAGAACCGGTTTGAAGAGTTGAGCGTGAAGCATGAAAACATTACGGAGCAAGCAGGACATCAAATTCTGCCATTTGAAGATTTCGAAGGACAGCGCTTCTATTTGATTTCCGATGAGCATGATCAGGGAGTTCGGGGCGGCAAGCCCTGGGATAAAAGCCCTGTTCCGGCCGAATACGGCATCATCGGTCTCGGACCGGTCAAGCTGACTGTACCCGTAGCGGAGCATACCGAGCTGATTCTGGAGAAGGTGATGGGCTTCCGCAAAGTTGGCTCCTATCCTTCTCTTGTCACTGGGCAGCCGGATATCGTCATTTACGAAACAGCTGAGGGCGGGAACGGAGCCCAGGTGCACCTTGAAGAACGCAACGACCTCGACCCTGAGCGGCTTGGACGTGGCGGTGTTCACCACGTCGCATTCCGCGTAAGCGATGAAGAGGAGCTGCGTCAATGGGTGGAGCGCATCCGCAGTCTGCAAATCGGCAATTCAGGCTTCGTGGACCGCTTCTACTTCCGTTCCCTGTATTTCCGGGAGCCAAATGGCATTTTGTTCGAGCTGGCTACTGACGGTCCCGGCTTTGCGACGGATGAGGACCCAGAGCATCTTGGCGAAGCTCTTGCCCTCCCGCCGTTTCTGGAAGACCGTCGAGAAGATATTGAAGCCCATCTGAAACCGCTGAATACAACAAAATAAAAACATATAAAACCGGGACTTGCCTCTGAACAGGAGGTCCCGGTTTTTAATCTTTTGCCTGCTGCCTTCAGCGGGCCATTGCTGCTGTTAACCGTTCATCTCCCGCAAACATTCGTCCGGCTCCGTGGCCGGATCTGAAACTGCGTGTTCAAAAGTCAGGTTTTCAGCACCGAGAAGGTTGGATAACCTCTTAAAGCTTCTGGTCGTCCACACCGTCCAGCCAGACCTCAATGTCGCCGATGACGGAAGTGACGCATCCCGCCTCAAAGGGGGATTTAAGCCCCGCCAGCTCGACCAGGCCTGTAAAGGACAGGCTTCCTCCTGCCCGGCACAAGCGCAGGTAGTCATTCCAGGCCGACTGCCAATCCGTGTTCATCCGCTTCCAGAACTGGAATGCGCAAATCTGGGCAAGCGTGTAGTCAATATAATAAAACGGTGACTGGAAAATATGCGCCTGCTTGTGCCAGAAGCCTCCACTCTCCAAGTAATCATTACCCTCGTAGTTTTTATGCGGCAGATACTTACGCTCGATGGAACGCCATGCCTGCTTCCGCTCCGCCGGAGTCCAGTCCGGATTTTCGTAGACTGCATGCTGAAATTCATCGACGGCGACTCCATAAGGAATAAACAGCAGTGCTGACGAGAGATGATCGAAATGGTATTTTTCCGTATCCTCCTTAAAGAAAAGCTTCATCCACGGCCATGTGAAAAACTCCATACTCATGGAATGAATCTCTGCAGCTTCGTAGGTGGACCAGAAATATTCAGGGATGTCAAAATGTCTGCTCTCATACACCTGGAAGGCGTGCCCGGCTTCATGTGTCAGAACGTCGATGTCCCCGGAGGTGCCGTTAAAATTCGAAAAAATGAAAGGAGCGCCATAGTCATTAAGGAATGTGCAGTAGCCCCCGCTCTGCTTGCCTTTTTTGCTGACCAGATCCATCAGGCCGTTGTCTTTCATAAACGTAAAAAACTCATCCACCTCAGGAGACAGCTCTTTGTACATGCGTGCTCCGTTTTCAATGATCCAGTCCGGTCCGCCTTTGGGGACAGGGTTGCCTGTCGCAAAGGCGAAGCTTTCGTCATAATAACGAAGTGTCTCCACACCGATCCGCTGCCGCTGCCGTTCTTTAAGACGGGAAGCAGCCGGAACAATGTGCTCTGCCACCTGATCACGAAAATTGGCAACCATCGCTGCATTATAATCCGTCCGGTTCATACGCGCATAACCGAGCTCTACAAAGTTGGCATATCCCAGCTTGCGGGCCATCCGGGTACGGACCTTCACCAGCTCGTCGTAAATCTGGTCGAATTGATCCTCGTGTGCTGCCAGAAATCCGTTTTGCGCTTCAGCGGCTCTGCGCCGAATATCGCGGTCTGTCGACTGCAGGAATGGGGTTAATTGCGGAAGCGTACGCTCTTCCCCTTCAAAAAGGATTTTGGCGGAGGCAATCAGTGCCATATATTCGGTGCCAAGCTTGTTCTCCTGCTGCATGTCTTCGATCATGGCAGGATCAAATGCTTTGAGAGAAACCTCGGCCAGCCGGAACAGTTGACTGCCCCACTCTTGCTCCAGTTCCCCCCGCAATGGTGAATCCACGAGCGCCCGGTAATAGTCGGTTATGTATTCCTGGAAAACGGGTTTGATTTCATCCACGTATTCTTTCTCTTTTTTATAAAACTCATCTGTAGTATCGATAGAATGTCTGATTTCGACCAGTTGGCAGTTCGTATCCACATGGCTGCGCAGCTTGTTGAGCTCCTGAATAACCGCCTTGCTTTGCGCTGGCTGGTCCGCATTTCGGAACTGCTCCAGCAATTTTTTAAACCGCTGTTCAAATTCGGACAAATCCGGTCTTTCGTATTTCATCTCACTGAACTTCATAGGCGAGGCCTCCCCTTTTCCCAATATGTGTTTATTATACATCCCGATTGCTATAATATACCAGCATTTTAAGTAGATCTGAGACGCTCCGAGAACGAACCATTCCTGCAATCGCTGTTGTCCCCAGATTTCCAATGATTATAATTTTTAGCGGTAGAAATTCGGTGACAAAGGCGAGCGCTGCCGCTTTTCCGGAATCGCTTCGTTCTCTTCGCTGCTGCGTGCGTATCCCGACTTAAAAAATGCAGAAAATCACAGTCAACGAATATATCCTGGATTGCTGGCTAGACAAAAAGGTCAAGAACAGTAGTAAAATCCCTGTTCTTGACCTTTTGTACCCGTTATAGACCGGAAGTATGGGCGCGGGTCGTGATTTCATCCATCATAGGCACTGTATCAAGCCCGTCGCGGTTGCCCAGCAGGATGACGGTCAAGCCTGTCCCGGTATCCCGCATCATGCCTGTCTTGTAGCCAGTTCCGCTGCCATTATGATAAATAGTCACACCGGAGCCGGATTCGTCCTGCCGGACCAGCACGCCGTATCCATAGTTCTTCTCGGAATACGGGGTCAGCATCTGTGTCAGCGACTCGCTGCTCAGCAGCTTGTCTAATCCGTTCTCACTGTTCCAAGTCAGCATATCATCAACCGTGGAGTACAGCGTGCCTGTTCCCTCCACCGATACATAATAAGGAGCTTCGGCCATTACGCTATTTTTGTAGGTGTGGCCTTTAATCGTCGAAATGTCAGGGGTGGCCTGGCCTGTATGCTTCAGACCCAGCGGGCCCAGCACGTTCTTCTCCAGATAATCCCCATAGGTCATTCCGCTTGCCTGTTCAATAATATAAGCGAGAACTACATAGCCGCAGTTGCTGTATTGAAAACGGGTGCCTGGCTCCCATTGAATGGTCAGCTGTTTGATTTGATTCACGGTATCCTGCAGTGTCATCCCCTCTGTACGAGTGAAGTTTGCCCTGAGCCCGCCGGTATGCGACAGCAGCATATGCAGTGTAATTTCGTCTCCGCGCGGAAAATCGGGAATATATTTGGATACAGTGTCCTGCAGACTCAGCAACCCTGCCTCCGACAGCTTCAACACGGAAGCCGCCGTGAACGATTTGGACAACGATGCGATTCGTGTCGTCATGTCGGGGCGGTTGAACTTGCCATCACCGGCCGGGCCATATCCTTTACGGAGCAATACCTGCCCGTTTTTCGCCACTAGGGCCAGACCGGAGAACGATTCATTGCGCAGGTAAGTATCCACTGAATTCATGCTGCTGCTCAGCATGGTTTCACTGTCGCTTTGAATTTCAAGCAGCGTGCCTGCGGTTGTTTTGGCAGGTTTTACAGTGGCGCGCAGCGGATCGATCACACCCCGCAGCGGCACTGTTAAAACACCTTTTACATAGCGCAGCGGCGAGGATTGCTGCCAGGCGTAACCGTTCACATCAACCGCTGTGGAGCCAAGCTTGTACGTAATGACATCCCCGTTCAGTTGGACAACGGCACTGTTGGCGCTTGCGTTCCAGCGTACGGTTGCTCCGAGTGCACCAGCCGCTTCCCGGAGCGGGACGTATGTCGTGCCGTAAGCAATATAAGGCTTCGTATTCCAATTTGCCTCGACCCCATCCACCATAACGGTAATGGTTCCGGACTGTGCCAGCGCATTATGACTGCTCCCGGCAAACAGAGCCGCACACAGAAAGAGAAGCACAAAGCAGCGCATAAAGGGAAGTGCTCTCTCATTCAACCCATTCATGTAAGCTGTCCTCCATTCTTTCGTCAAACCTGGTTAAAAAAACGCCAATATCCGTCAAAACAACAAATTTTATTTTATCATACCTGATACCCGGGGAGAAAATTTGAGTAACAGGCATGAAGGAAAAAAGGTCGAGAACATGGGGAGCTGGCTCCTGTTCTCGACCTTTTGTTCCATGCACGGAGCTTCTCACAACATACGAAGCAGTGCACAGAGTCAATCCATATGCGCTTAATGTCTCAAGATTGCTGCAGACGGTGAGCAGCATGAAGCGTTGGCCCGACAAATTCATTCAGACGGAACCCGCCGGCAATTGCCTGGGTAATAAATTGCTTGGCCTGCTCCACAGCTTCACGCACCGAAAGGCCTTGTGCCAGCCCTGCGGTAACGGCGGCGGATGAGGTGCAGCCCGCGCCATGGGTAAAGCTCGTATTCACGCTGTCCGTTTCAAACCATTCAAAGGTGTGCCCGTCATAGAGCAGATCCATCGCTTTGCCTTCCTTAATTTTGCCGCGATCTTTAATCAGCACGTGCCTGGCCCCGCGTTCATGAATAATGGCAGCCGCTTCCTGCATCTGCTCGACCGTGCGAATCGGGCCTGTCTTGGCAAGCTGTGACGCCTCAAACAGGTTCGGTGTAACGAGATCTGCGCCCGGAATAAGCAGCTCCAGCATCGCTTCCGTATTTTCAGGCTGCAGCACTTCGTCCGTACCTTTGCATACCATAACCGGATCAATGACGATCCGTTTGAGATCATGCTTCTTTAAATATCCGGCAACCAGCTCGATAATCTCCACGGAGCCAAGCATGCCTGTCTTCATGGCATCGAAGCCGATGCCTTCCAGTACGGTTTTCAGTTGCGCTTCCACCACATCCAGGGCTACCGGATATACAAGATGGTCCCAAGTGCGGGGTGCCATCGCAACAATCGTGGTCAGAACGGTCATACCATATACGCCGAACTCCTGAAAAGTCTTCAGATCGGCCTGAATGCCTGCTCCTCCGCTTGTATCGGAGCCGGCAATCGTCAATGTTTTAGGGACGGTCATGTTCATGCTCTCCTTCACTTCCATGCTGCATTTATCCTAATCCTGTCGGTCTTTCTTGTCAAACCCCTTTTAGGCAGGATTTCCGCCTTTATCATCGCCCCAGTAATCCGCATCTCCTGTCCGAATTTTTTACAGTATACCAGCGTGATGATGTTTGTCCTGATTATACCGTCCCCCGTTGCAATTGAACAGTCTTCATCAAGAACGCCTATTTAATCTTTGTCGGCGCAAAATGGACTCCTGCTGATTTCCGTCATTCAGGCACATGAATATACTGTTTTTGAAAATAAGCATTAGCCGTCAATGAGGGAACGACCTAATTAACCCATGGGAAGGAGGAAGACAATTGAGCGCTATTCATAGAGGATGTGGTGGTGGTTTGTGGACTTCCACAGGTGTCATCCTGGTTCTGTTCATCCTGCTGGTTATCATCTGCCGCACTTTCTGGGTGTAATTTGTAAAAACTGAATTTTGAAAAAAACACAAGGGCGCCTGCAGCCATTTTGGCCAAGGCACCCTTGTTGGATTTTCCGGATATAAGCAGCATTATCCCCCTACTCTGATCCTGACTTGCGGAGCGGCCGAGGGGAAGTACGCCCGTGCACCTGCTTTGACGCTTCCGAACCCGTGTTTCCAAAACGCTTGCGTTCCGTCCGTTCCATCTGGACTATCTGCCCTTCATGGACAACGATATGAAGTGAACCGAATTCCATATCATCCAGCAGCTCAGCAATACGGTTCATCCAAATCTGGTCCACCTTCAGCGGTTTTGCCATACGGCCGCCTCCTTCATTTATATATAAAACATTGTTATCCAACCTATATACTTGGTTTATAATTTATCATGCTTCAAAAACCGCCGTCAATCGTTTCCAAGCCTTAGGGATGAACTTTTTTGCGCTGAAGCCAGCTTTTCAGCACAAGGGTGGCAAGGGCAAGCAGCAGCAGCAGTGAAGCTACCGCAAAGGAAGCGGCAAATTGATATTCATTATACAAAATCTCTACATGCAGCGGCAGTGTATTCGTTTCACCACGGATATGGCCGGACACGACCGAGACTGCCCCGAATTCTCCCATAGCCCTCGCATTGCACAGGATGATCCCGTAGAGCAATCCCCATTTGATGTTGGGCAGCGTAACACGCCAAAACACCTGCCATCCCCCGGCGCCAAGCGTTACGGCCGCTTCCTCTTCATGGGTTCCCTGATCCTCCATGAGAGGAATCAGCTCACGGGCTACAAAAGGGAACGTAATAAACAGCGTGGCAAGCACGATGCCGGGAACCGCAAAAATAATTTTGATATCATGCTCCTCCAGCCACGGGCCGAACCAGCCTTGAGCTCCAAAGACAAGCACATAGATCAGTCCCCCGACAACCGGTGAAATAGCAAAAGGCAGGTCAATCAGAGTAACGAGAATGCCTTTGCCGCGAAATTTGAATTTGGTGATCAGCCAGGCGGCCGCTGTGCCGAAGATGGTGTTCAACGGCACCGTAATCGCCGCCACGAGCAAGGTCAGCCGCAGGGCTGACAGCGCATCCGGGTCGCGCAGTGCCGCCGCATACACCTCCAATCCCTGCTTGAGCGCCTCAGCCATTACGACCGTAAGCGGAAGCACCAGCAACCACAAAAGCACCAGCAAGGCAGCCCCGATAAGCGCCCATTTGACCCAGGGGGCCTCCGTGGTTGCACTTCTGCCTGATAACCTTGGCGGTACATGTGATCCGGTCCATACTTGCACGGAATCCGTCATATTTGAGCCTCCCCTTTCTCAGGCCATCTGTTTTCTTGAAAGACGCTGCACCATATTGATGCAGAACAGAAGGATGAAGGATATCGCCAGCAGCATCAGCGCAACCGCTGTCGCACCGGCGTAGTCATACTGCTCCAGCTTCGACATGATCAGCAGTGGAGCGATCTCCGTCTTCATTGGCATGTTTCCGGAAATAAATACCACCGAACCGTATTCCCCAATCCCTCTGGCAAAAGCTAACGCAAATCCCGTGATCAGTGGGGGAACGAGCTCAGGCAGGATCACGCTGCGAAAGATACGCCATCTTCCGGCCCCAAGTGTAGCAGCCGCCTCCTCCGTGTCCGCTTCCAGCTCCTCCAGCACCGGCTGCACGGTGCGCACCACAAAGGGGATACCGATGAACATTAACGCCAGCGTAATGCCGATTTGCGAAAAAGCTAATCTGATGCCAAAGGGCTCAAAAATGGAGCCAATCCACCCGTTCTGTGAATAGAGTGCAGTCAGCGCCACCCCCGCCACGGCGGTAGGCAACGCAAACGGCAAATCTATGATCGCGTCAAATACCCGTTTGCCGGGAAAATCATAACGTACAAGCACCCATGCCAGCAGCAGGCCGAGAAACAGATTGATCAAAGCGGCGGCTGCCGAGCATAGAAAGCTTACTTTATAGGATGCGATCACTCTCGGATCCAGAGCAGCCTCCCAAAACCCCGCCCATGTCAGCCCCGTCGAATTCAACAACAGCGCCGACAAGGGAAGCAGCACGACCAGACTGAGATACAGCACCGTGTATCCCAGCGTGAGACCGAAGCCCGGCAGCACCTTTTTATTGGAAGCTTGAGACCCTCCCATCCTCAGTTCACTCCTTTACGGTACAAAATCCCCTCATTGGGGCACATAAATCTGGTCAAATATGCCACCATCGTTAAAATGCTTTTCCTGGGTTTCCTGCCATGTTCCGAATACATCCTGCAGTGTGAACAATTCAATCTGAGGGAAATGATCCTTGAATTGTTCAGCCATGCTTTCAAGTGTTGGGCGGTAATAGTTTTCGGCCGCTATCTTCTGCCCTTCCTCGCTATACAGATACTTCAGATAAGCTTCCGCCACTTTGCGTGTGCCTTTTTTATCGACGACTTTATCAACAACAGCTACCGGCGGCTCTGCCAGAATGCTGACAGACGGATAGACAATGTCAAACTTGTCTTCCCCAAGCTCCTGCACCGACAACAGCGCCTCATTCTCCCAAGCAATCAGCACATCCCCGATTCCCCGTTCCACGAAGGTTGTCGTTGCGCCGCGCGCGCCGCTGTCCAGAACAGGCACATGCGTAAACAGCTCCTTCACAAACTCCTGGGCCTTGGCTTCATCATTGTTATTGTGCTTCAAGGCATACCCCCAGGCTGCAAGATAGTTCCAGCGGGCTCCGCCTGATGTTTTGGGATTCGGCGTGATCACCTCGACCCCGTCCTTGGTCAGATCATCCCAGTCCTTGATGCCCTTCGGATTTCCCTCACGGACCAACAGCACAATCGTTGATGTGTAAGGCGAGCTGTTATGCTCAAACTTGCCCTGCCAGCCCTCCTGGATCAGGCCTTTCTGCTGCAGCGCATCGATGTCATATCCTAACGCCAATGTGACCACATCCGCCTGCAGCCCGTCGAGCACAGAGCGGCTCTGTTTGCCTGATCCGCCATGTGACTGTTTAATGGTAACCTTCTGTCCTTCCTCCTGCTCCCAATGGGCCGCGAAAGCTTTATTGTAAGCCTCATAAAGCTCACGAGTAGGATCGTAAGATACATTCAGCAGCTCTACTTCTTCAGGCGCTGCTCCGCCTGTGCCTCCTTGGGACGCCACCGTGTCATTCCCGGCCGAGCTGCCGCCGCAGGCTGCCAGCATGGCGGTGAATACGAGCGACAAACCGATTAAAAGTCCTTTTTTGTATCCCTTTTTCATACAACATCTCTCCCCCGGTTGCTCTGATTTGGTTAAAGAATTCATTGTGCTGTGTACAGGCAGAAAAAAAGACGGAAGAATTCCTCTGGACAGCACGACGATTCCGGCGATCTCTGCGATCATACCAATCCCGTGTATCCTGAGGAGTTCCTCCGTCTGTACGGTGAGAACTTTAATTATAAATAATTCCTACCCGATTAGTGTGTTATATGCCTATTGTATGAAAAACCCAGGATGGTGTAAAGAACTTTTTCCGTTTTATTTTCATATAGTCCCGTAATCCTTTATACTTAAAAAAATGAGTTCAACATAACAGACCTACATACATTACACGGGAGGACTATACATGGATTTTAATTTGCATATTGACCGCACCCGCTCCAATTCCTATAAATGGGATAACCGGGCGGCTGTATTCGGAACAGAGGACGTTCTGCCCATGTGGGTGGCGGATATGGATTTTCAGGCACCGCCGGCCGTCATCCGCGCCGTGCGTGAACGGGTGGAACACGGGGTATTTGGCTATACATATCCCTCCCCATCCTATTATGAGTCGATTATCAACTGGATGCAGAACCGCCACAATTGGAAGATTGAGAAGGAATGGATTCAGTTCTGTCCAGGCGTTGTCCCGGCACTCAGTCTGATCGTCGAGATGTTTACGGAACCGGAGGATCAGGTCATGATTCAAACCCCGGTATATCCACCGTTTCATAGTGTCGTTAAAAACCACGGCCGTGAACTGGTATGCAGCCCGCTGCTGGAGCAGGATGGCTATTACAGCATGGATTTTGAAGATATGGAAAGCAAAATGGCAGACGGCAAAGTGAAGCTGCTGATTTTGTGCAGCCCCCATAATCCTGTAGGGCGTGTCTGGACGAAGCAGGAACTGCAGCAGCTGGCTGATCTCTGCGCGAAGTGGAACGTGCTGGTCGTATCGGATGAAATTCATGCTGATCTCGTTTTCGAAGCAGGCAGCCATACTCCGTTCGCTTCCTTGTCGGAGGGTGCGGCACAGCGCAGCATCATTTGCACCGCACCTAGCAAAACGTTCAATATCGCCGGTCTGCACACCGCAAATCTGGTTATCCCGAACAAAGAGCTGCGCGCGAAGTTCAGCAAAGCCCTGGAAATTCACGCGATGGGCTCGGCCACACCGCTCGGTCTGGCTGCCGCAGAGGCAGCCTACCGCGAGGGGGCGGAATGGCTGGATGCGCTCCTGGACCATGTGCGCGGAAATATGGATTATGTGTGCGATTTTTGTGAAGGGCATCTGCCTGAGGTGAAGGTGTGGCGGCCGGAAGGCACTTATTTGCTGTGGCTGGATTTCCGCGCGCTTGGCCTGAAAGGCAAAGAGCTAAGCTCATTCCTCATTGAGGAGGCCAAGCTTGGCTTGAACAGCGGCGATTCCTTCGGCACGGATGGCGACGGATTTATGCGCATGAATCTCGGCTGCACCCGCGCCACTGTTGAGGAAGCGATGCGGCGGCTGGAGGCGGCTGTGTCCAAGCGTTTACACAGCATAGACGAAAAGTAGCTTAACCCAATGCCACCACACCCGTTAATTAACGACAAACAAGCGATTACCCAGCAAGAAGGGGCATCGCTTGTTTAAACTTTGGTTACCGTGGGTTATTTTAGTTGTACTAATACTTTCGTTCCACAACAAAAAGTAGACCGCCGCCCCTGACAAGGTAAAGGTCTACTTTCTGTCCATTATCTTTTGTCGCAGCCTACCGCCCTTAAAAGCGGCTGTTGCTAAGAGTGGGAGATGCGCGAACATCCCCACTCTTTTTTAGTATATGCATCTTGATTACATTTTATCATACACCAGACTGATTGTTAATCATATAGCTAATTATGCTTCAAAGTTGTATGTCCAAAAACGCTCCGTGCCAAAATGGGCCTTGATCTCCTCATCGGACGGATTCTTGGTGCCGAGGAAATCCTCGAACTGGAATTGGGAGCGGTGGGCTTGAATGGATCTCATTTTGAGTTCCAGGTAATCACTGACGTCATGCTGCACGTCGGGCGGTCCAAGCACCTGCTGGCAGTTTTTCGAAAACGCCAGACAGTGCACGACCGGTCGCTGTTCTGCGGGCAAGCCCTGGATGGTGCGGATGACTGCAGCCCCTGTCGCGTCATGATCCGGATGCACGCTGTATCCCGGATAGAAGGTAAACACTAGCGACGGCTTCAGCTCCTCCAGCAGACCGCGAATGATGCTGTCCAGCCGCTCCTGGTCCTCGAATTCAATGGTTTTATCATGAAAACCAAGCATACGCAGGTCCTGAATGCCGATGGCACGGGCGGATTCCTCAAGCTCCAGCTTGCGGATCTGCGGAAGTGTTACTCTATTAGCGAAAGGGGGGA
This sequence comes from Paenibacillus medicaginis, assembly GCF_042138635.1. Taxonomy (NCBI): domain Bacteria; kingdom Bacillati; phylum Bacillota; class Bacilli; order Caryophanales; family Paenibacillaceae; genus Paenibacillus; species Paenibacillus medicaginis. The sequence continues at coordinate 44,257 of NZ_JBHIRY010000015.1, forward strand.
CGCCCATATTGCGGCCCATTTCCCCCAGAGTCAGACAAGCATACGTCACTTGATATCCCTCGGCAATCCGCTTGGCCAGCGTTCCCGACAGGCCGAAAGCCTCATCATCCGGATGAGGAAGTATAACCAGAATACGCTGATTCATAGAATGCTTCATCTCCTCTCAAAACGGCGTGCTGCTCAGCTGCAGCGCCACAACCAGCTTGCCCTGGGCATCATGACCGGCCAGAATAAGCCGCTCGGTCTCCTGCTCGTCCCAATGGGTCAATCCTTCTGCATATACCCAGCCTTCTTCTGTCTTCAATCCGACACGGAAGGGGCGGGTTCCCGCTATAGATCCGTGGGAGTAACGGATTTTGGCATTGGAAATAAAGTTGGCTGCAGGATGCTTGGTGCTGTCCCGGTGGGCGGCATACGCTCCCGTGGTCATTTCAAGATGCAGATATATATCCTGATCCTTTAAGGCGTCAATCTTGTGCTGTACCAGCTCCTGATCGATTAACTGCATGTTATCCCCTCCATAGTTCTCTATTTTAGCATACAGGGTATACAAACTCCTATAGAAATCATAGAAGCGGTGGAAACGAAAGAAAAAACTGCCCCCGCGTCCTGTGAGTGCGCGAAGAGCAGTCCGAATGATCAGCCTGATCAAGGCTTTTCCATTATTGTGCCGGTGTGTATTTAATATAGTCATAGTATGCGCGCACAGGCGAGCCCGGATAAACAAAGTCACCTGTCCAGTATTTGGCTGCATCATTGGCGCCTGCCCAGAAGTTAACCATAATATGGCCTGGTCTGGAAGGCAGCTTGCCGCGTGATCCATTCTCGGTATGCACCAGTTTGCCGTCCACATACCATTTGATCGAGGTCGGAGACCATTCAAAGGCATACGTATGAAAAGCAAGTGATGCATCGAACCCCAAATTGATCACCGTGCTGTGTTCTCCCACACCATCCGTATAATAGTTGGTCTCCAGCTTTGTTGTGTCTTTGCCCAGAATTTCAATGTCAATCTCGTCGTTCAATCCCTGTCCGGTCGGATCGGAGTAGGTAAACAGCGAGGTCACCAGCCCTGTTCCTTTCGCTACTTTCATACGTGCCTCTACACGCCCGTAACCATACGTATCCTCATTCGTGGCATACTCCCCGGAAGCATACGGCTTTCCGTTACAGCCCGCAGGACAGTTCGATTTGTCCAGTTTAAGAGCCATAATGCCATTGTTAAATTCAATATTGTCCGCCTGCCAGAAAACTCCGAAATCCTCACCATTTCCCCAGCCGTCCGATGTGTAAAAGCGATCATTATTCACTGCATTCAACGGTTCATTAAACGCCCCCGCCGCAGATGCCGGCACAGCCAGCAGCAGGCTGCTGCAAGCCAGTATCATCGCTATCCCTTTGCGCAATCTTTGGTGAATTTTGTCCTTTTGCATCACGAACAGCTCCATTTCTTAATGGATTTTTTGAAAAAAGTTCGGGAGATACTGCTGATTCTGCTCCAGCATGTCTTCAAGCATCCGTTCGGCTTCATTGACGGAGCTGGTCAGCGGATGATGGGCCAGCGCCGAAAGCGCAAGTCCCCGGTCGCCGGTGACGGCAGCCTCGATAGCGAGCCGCTCATACGTTTTCACCGCCATAATCAGTCCCTTGACGGCTTCCGGAACGACCGTCACCGGCTGTGGAACCGGCCCATCCTTCGTGACTGTACAGTTCACTTCAATGCAGGCGTCGTCCGGCAGAAAGCTTAAAATCCCTTGATTGGAAACATTCAGGGTTTGTGTATCTCCGGAATCATTGTACAGAGAATTCATTAAATGTACGGCCGCCTCCGAATAGTAGGCGCCACCGCGCTGCTCCAGCTGTTTGGGCTTTTCCTGCAAATCCGGATTCTGATAAATTTCGAACAGCTCGCTCTCCAGACGCTTCACGGTTTCGGCCCGGTTCTCACCTTTTGCTGCCGCTTCCATCTGCTCTGCCAGCATTTCACGCTGCAGGTAGAAGTATTTCAGATAATAGGAAGGAATCGCCCCGATGGATTGCAGCAGCGTACCGTTCCACGCGAACTGGGGAACATTTTTCGCCGAATAACCTTCCCGGTTGCCCAGCAGCTCCTCCAGCTTGGACTGGCCGTCCACCGTAATCTGGCTAATCCAGTGCAAGTGGTTCAGTCCGACAAATTCACAGTAGATGCGGTCCATCGGCACATTATAGAGCGAGGACAACCACTTATAGGCTCCAATCGGCGAATTGCACAGGCCAACCGAGCGGATGCGGGAATGCTTGAGGATGGCCTCTGTCACCATTCCCGCCGGATTGGTGAAGTTCAGCAGCCAGGCATCCGGGCACACCTCTTCCATCTCCCTGCAAAGATCCAGCAGCACCGGAATCGTACGCAGGGCTTTCATCATGCCCCCCGGTCCGGTCGTTTCCTGTCCGATCATGCCATATTTCAACGGAATGGATTCATCCCGGGCCCGGGCATCAAGCAGTCCTACCCTCATCTGGGTCGAGACAAAGGTGGCTCCTTCCAGCGCGGAACGGCGATCCATCGTCATTCTGAGCTTGATCGGCAGACCGGACGCAGCAATCATGCGCTCAGCCAGTTGCCCCACGATGGTCAGCTTGTGAAAGCCCTCCGGAATATCCACCAGCACAATCTCCGTTACAGGGAGCGTTTCATAATTAAGTATAAATCCTTCAATCAGTTCCGGCGTATAGGATGACCCGCCGCCAATCACTGCGATTTTCAACTGCTTGCTCATGCTTCAACCTCCCTGACTGACAAGCCGTCATCCAGACGTTCGTATACCGGCTCGGCAACCTGACGCCCCGCCCGCTCCATCGCGAGCAGAACGGCCCCGGCAGCCGGCTCCATGGCCAGTCTGCGCAGACTGCAACCCGATGCGGCTGTCTTCACAATGTTTTCGATATAAGGAATAACGTACCGGCTGTCACCACGGGTAAGCACACTGCCGACAAGCACCAGATCAAAGCTGTCCTGGGTCATTTCCAGCTTATGAATCACCGCAGCTGCGGCGATACCCAACTCCTCCCCCTGCCGCTGCAGGATGCGCCGTGCCGCTTCGTCATGCTCCGCTACCTGGAACAGCACCTTGGCAAGGTATCTCGGTATCTCCTTGCCATGATCCAGAAAATCATGGAACATTCGCTCCACCGACGGATATCCCAACGTCTGCAGCACAGCACCGGTTAGCAATGTTGGCTGCTCCCTTCCTTCCCAGGCCCGGATGACGGTCCGAAACACCTCTACCGCGAGGCCGCTGCCTCCACCAAAATCCCCGTAGTTATAACCGAATCCACCACATTGCAGCGATTCTCCATGCTTGTTGACCCCAAAGCAGTTCGTGCCGCTGCCGCACACGACGACCACGCCATCCTGCTGCCGCGTGCCCGCTCTGAGTCCAATCACGGTGTCACACACAATATCGCGGGCCGGAAAATCCAGCTCCGCTATCATCGGTCTGAGGATGCGGAAGTCCGCTTCGCGGTCCGCTCCCGCCAGCCCGAACATGGCAAACTCAATCTGCTCCTTCACAAGTCCTGCCTGGAACAGGGCTTCCGCAACCGCTTCACGGATGCTGCGACGTGCCAGTTCTACCCCTACCTGATGGTTGCCGCAGCCGCTCATTCCCCTGCCCACGATCTGTCCCTGCTCATTCGACACGACCGCCAAGGTTTTGCTGCCACCACCGTCTACACCCAAGTAATAGTTCAATGCTCTCTCTCCTATTTCAGCTTGCTTAGATTCTCCTGCCATCTTGCTGTCTTGTACTTCAGCAGCCGTTCATACCCGGCCTGCTGCGCGTCCGCTTCCGCCTGATCCAGCATGGCAAGCACCTCGTCTTCAGATTTGGCGGTCATGACGGAAGCGGCAAAGGCTTTATCATAAATATCCAGCACGCTTTGTGCCACAATGCCCTCGTCTGAATCCCCGGCAGGATCAAGGTTCGTGAATTCCGTCGTATTGTACTGCGTTTTCCATGTTATCTCTGACTGCCAGCGCGACTCCCAGTTTTGCTTTTCAGGCGGCAGTGTCTTTTCGAACTTCATCTTTGAATTATCTACATACACCGTATTGCCGACCCACTGGAGATTCACGGTTGAGTTCATGAACTCGTCACGGGCCTTGGTATCATTAACGTATTTCTCTGTAAACAGCGGAGCTTCGTCCTCGTCGGCACCGTCCCAGAACGTGCCCTCAGGTCCCCACATGATGACCCGCTGCCCTTCAGGTCCTGTCATCCAGTCCAGGAAGGCGAAGATGGCTTCCGGATTTTGCGCCGATTGGGTAATGACGCTTACGTTCCAGCCCTGCTGCTTATAATCTCCAGGGAAAATATTATTCTTATCAAGGCCCTGCTTGCGGATCGGCCAGATCATGAAATAACCTGCCTCCGGGTCTTCGGCTGACAGTATCGCATTTCCGATCGCACCATACTCGGTCGGACTGGATGCGGCATATACGGCAACCTGGCCGTTGCGGATCTTTTGCTCAATCTGCTCTGGTTTCTGGGTAAAGGCATCCTGGGTGATCAATCCTTCCCGGTACAGCTTATTCGCCAGCTGCAGGCCTTCACGGTAAGCCGGGTCTTTAAAAATGGATGTTAACTGATCCCCGTTTGGCACGGCCTTCATGCTGTTAAACAAATACGGGCGTTTTTCGGCAAAGGCGGTGGTGAGGATATCCACTCCATTCGCCTTTTCACCCACTTCAAACGGAATGACATCAGGGTATTTTGCCTTCACCATTTTCAGATAGGCATAAAAATCATCCGTCGTTTCCAGCGAAGGTGAACCCAGCTCGTTATAAATCTTCTTGTTCACCACATAACCCGCGTTGCCGTTCGGCTGTGTCGTATACCAGTTCGGGAACTGATACAGCTTGCCATCCGGGGAACGCAGCATATCCAATGTAGATTCTCCTGCCCATTTCTGCAGATTGGGATATTTATCGAGATAGTCATCAAACGGAACCAGCATGCCAGCCTCACCGGTTCACCTTCAGCAGTTGCGGGACCTTCTTCGCCGCCACCTGAACCCGAGCATCCGGTCAAAGCGAGCATAGCGACAAGCAGGACTGACAGAGAAGACAGAAACGTGTTCTTTTTCCAACCATCCATGGTACCTTCCCCCTTGTATGCACTTGCGGTGAACAAATAAAGCGTGGTCAATCGACCGGCTACTCCTTCAACGATCCGATCATGACCCCTTTAACGAAATATTTCTGCACAAACGGATACACAAGCAGGATCGGTACGGTCGCCACCATCATCGTAGCCATGGAGAGCGACTTGGTGGTTACACTCTTCATCTGGTTCAAATGGCTTGCCGCCGCAGAATCCATTTGGGACATCTGCTCTTTCATGATGTTGGAATTGAGGATCTGCTGCAGCTTGGTTTGAATGGGCAGCAGGTCCAGATTGGTGATATAGATGCTGGGGGCGAACCAGTCATTCCAATGATAGACTGCAGTAAACAGGGACAGGGTCGCCAGCACCGGCCCCGACAGCGGCAGGATGATGCGGAAAAATACCCCCCAGTGCGAACAGCCGTCGATCCGCGCCGATTCATCAAGACCGTCAGGCATGCCCATAAAAAATGCCCGGAAAATAATCATGTTCCACACGCTGATAATACCGGGAATAATCATGACCCAGAACGTATCGATAAGATGAAGCTCACGGATAAGCAGATAAGTCGGAATCAATCCCCCGCTAAAGTACATGGTGATGACACAGAGGATCATATAAAACTTGCGCCCCATCAACTCCCGCTTGGTCATGCCGTAGGCAAAGACGGCTGTCGCAACAATGGACAAAATCGTGCCAGTCACTGTCCGCAGCACCGATACGATAAACCCGTCGATCAGCCGCTTATCTTTGAACACGACCGCGTAGTTCTCCAGCGTAAAGGCTCTGGGCCAGAAGGTAACGCCTCCCCGCAGCGTATCGTTCCCGTCATTAAACGAAATGACCGCCGCGTTCCAGAACGGATAAAAGGCAGCGAAGCCGAGCAATGTCAGCAAAACATAGATGATAAACGTCAGCACCTTGTCTCCCAGGGTCAGCTTCATGCATCTCCTCCTTTCTGCCGAATCTCCCGGACCACGTCCGGTTTACCACAGGCTATTGCCGGATTTGCGGGCAGCATAATTGGCGGCTGCCAACAGCCCGACACTGATCAGCGCCTTGAATAATCCGACAGCGGTGGCATACGAATAACGCGAATTCTGTATCCCCACCCGATACACGTAGGTATCGATCACATCCCCTACGTCCCGCAGCACCGGATTTGCGCCGAGCAGCAGGATATCGTCAAAGCCCGCATTCAACAGATTGCCGATGGCGAGTATCATAAACACGATAATAACCGGCATAATGGAGGGAATCGTGATCGAAAAGATTTGCCGCAGACGGCTTGCCCCATCCATCGCTGCGGCTTCATACAGCTGCGGATTAACACCCGCAATGGCCGCCAGATAGACGATGGAGGCGAAGCCAATCTCCTTCCAGACGCCGGTGGTCACCAGGATGGTCCAGAAGTATTCGGGCAACGACAGGAAATTGATGGGTGCTTCGATCAGGTTCAATTTCATCAGCGCAATGTTGAGGCTGCCGTTATCTGTAGACAGCAAGGATACGACAAAGCCGGAGACGATGACCCAGGACAGAAAATGGGGAAGATAGCTGATCGTCTGAATCGTCCTTTTGAATACCCTGTTGCGGATCTCGTTCAGCATCAGCGCGAGAATAATGGGCGCAGGGAAACCGACCAGCAGCTTCAGCAGGCTGATGACAACAGTGTTCCTTATGATCTTCCAAAACTCGGGTGCATGGAAGAACATTTCGAAATGCTTGAAGCCTACCCATGGACTTGCCAGAAAGCCTTTGAACATGTTGTAATCCTGAAAGGCCATCAGCACCCCATACATCGGGACGTAGCTGAACACGATAATGAAAAGCAGCGCAGGCACAACCATCAGCTGAATTTCCCACTGCCGGGCAAATCTGACCAGCCGTCCCGGCTTTCGATAGGCTTCGCTGTCCGGGTTGGCCGCCAATTGCCGCTCCGTACGAACGCCGCTCTGCAGAAACGTCCCCCCCTTTAACAGGAACTCTGCGGCTTCTGTTTGTCAGAACCGCGTCAATCAACCTGTCTTTCCTTCTTATTTTACAAGGCGAAAACAATACATTTCTTCTGTTAAACGTCTGTAAAGTTACGTTATCTTACTGGATTTTTAATTATATTGACCCAATGAGGGAGAATCCTATCTTTCGGTGTCAACTGTGAGTGATATTTTATTAGGAAATGGCTATTTTTGAAGCGTGGGGGTATGATGCTGCCGCATTCTGGCATGCTTCGGGGATTGGCCGATGTGCTTTTTGAACAAATGATTGAAATTGGACAGGCTGCGGAAGCCGCATTCCATGGCAACATCCATGATCTTCATCTGCGTCTGCTCCAGCAGCATCAGCGCATGCTCCAAACGCAGCTGAATCAGGTATTCCAGGGGAGAAGTGCCAACAGCCCGGCGAAAAATATCGCTGAACCTGGACGGACTGAGGTAGACAATGGCAGCAAGCTCCTCCAGGGTCCATGGGTGGGAAAGCTTTTCTTCCATGGCGTGGATGACCTGACGCATTTTTTCAAGCTGAAGCGAGCTGACGTTCGCACTGCTGCACTGTCTGGCGTCTTCCAGACGGAAATAACGGTTCACACAGGAAAGAAAGCGCAGCAAGTGGGCATACACCAGGGAAATATACGATGGACGGGCTTGCTCATGCTCCTGCTGCATCTCCAGCAAAAGCGTACGCAGCTCCCCGATATGCGGCGAAGTGCGGTCAAGCAGGTTGGTGAAATGGCTGCCCATATCCTTGTAAGGGGAAAGAATCTCCGGATCATAACGCAGGCTGCTGACAAACCAGGACATATCAAATTCAATGACCATGATGACAAGGTCCTTCACTTCATACGCGCAGTGCAGATCATTCGAATTAATCAACAGAATGTCTCCCTGCTGGAATTCAAACCTTTTACCGTTAATGATGTAGTATCCGGAGCCGGACTTAATATAATTGATCTCCAGCACATCATGCCAGTGCAGCTTCTGGTATGGGGAGCTGACGCCGATGGTGTCTGCAATGTAAATCGGGTATTTTTTGTCCAGGTTCACTTTCTCTCTGGGAATGATCTCTCCGGTGCGGGCTAATGTCATGACGGCTCACTCCTGTACGGTATGGATTATACATAGGATACCATCTTTCCGCCCTGCTGTAGGAGAGCTACGCCAAATTTTCCCCAAAACGAAAAAAAGCGCCATCGTCTCCGATCCGCTTTTTATGCTTGATTTTATGCAGTTTTTCCAGCTTGGTGGGGGTAGTTCGTACGTGCTGCGACAGAGCGCCGTACTGGTCATTCGTTTTCCGATTGTCCGCAAAGCTGCGCTTTCCCGCTCGCTCTGCTTGGGTTATGGCCTTTTGAGTCTTGGTGCGGGCCATGATCATTCACTCTCCTTAAAAGAAATAGCTTACATATATACTATACGTAGTCATAGATGTTCATGCAACGTAAAAAGTCCAATGGAACAGCACAGTCTTGAAGCTGGCCGACTGCAAAGTAAAAGAAGCAGAAAAGCTTTGCCCATTTCAGGCCCGCCCGTTATACTGAAATGAGGCTGCTTTACACTTGTAAAACATATCAACTGCATACATGGAACTGGGTGCTCCATCTACAAGGATGGCTGCTTAATAGGGAAGTCCGGTGTAATACCGGCGCGGTCCCGCCACTGTAACAGAGGAGTCGCAGCAAGTGCCACTGGGTTTATAACCCGGGAAGGCCGCTGCAAGGATGATGATTCTGGAGCCAGGAGACCTGCCCGTTCGACAACACAGCAATGCCTACGGAAGATAGGAAGGTGTTACAGGAGTCCGATTTTCATTGAAAATCAGTCTATTTGGAGCGACTTTTTTTCCGTTTCTACACGGGAGAAGTCGCTCTTTTTGCTTGTGTATTTTTCAACATGCTGTTACGCAGCAGTATTTACTACCCTCAGGAAAGGACGGCGAATGGCGTGAGCCGATATATTGTCCACAGATTGCTTCAGCTGGCCGCCGTGCTGCTGGGCATTTCGTTCCTGACCTTCCTGCTCACCTACCTGTCGCCAGGTGATCCTGCACGATTGATGCTGATGTCTACAGGAGTTACTCCCTCAGAGGAACTGGTCGCACAGGTGCGGACGGAGCTGGGGCTGGACGAGCCTTTCCTTGTGCGGTATGGCTCATGGGTCCTGCGTGCGCTGACCGGTGATTTTGGCATGTCCTATAAATACGGATATCCGGTGACAGAGGTCCTGCTGTCCAGAATGCCTGCTACGCTGGAACTGGCCGGTGCCGCTCTGCTGCTGGTGGTGCTGATCTCCTTTCCGCTAGGGATGACAGCTGCAATGCAACCGAATCGTGCAAAGGACTATTTTATCCGTGTGTTTTCCTTTGCAGGGCTTTCCATGCCGAGCTTCTGGCTAGGGCTGTTGCTAATGCTGCTCTTCGCAGTCAAGCTGCAGCTGCTGCCGGTCATGGGACGTTCAGGAGTCCGCAGCCTGATCCTCCCAGCCTGTACGCTGGCTGTGCCGTTGATTGCACAGTATAGCAGGCAGATTCGCACGGTGCTGCTGGAGGAAATGTCCCAGGATTATGTGATCGGGGCTAAGGCGCGCGGTGTGCGGGAGGGCACGATCATGCTGCGGTATGTTCTGCCGAATGCACTGCTGCCGCTAATGACTTTGCTCGGGATGTCTGCAGGCACTTTACTTGGCGGCGCAGCGATCATAGAGAGTGTGTTCGGCTGGCCGGGTGTGGGTCAGTTAGCGCTGGAGGCGATCATCGCACGTGACTATCCGCTGATTCAGGGCTATGTCATCTGGATGGCCGTCATCTATGTATCTATTAATTTGGTCGTGGATGTATGGACACATCTCCGGGACCCGCGGCTCAGACTTGGAGAGGACGTATAAATGAGAATGCTGATACAGCAACTGGCACAGTTATGGATACAGCAGCGGCTATTCTCCATCTGGTTAGGACTGGCCGGACTATGGCTGGTGCTGGCCATAGTCGCACCTTTACTGGCTCCCCATGATCCCTTTGCAACAGACTTCACGAAGGTGCTGCATCCTCCGGACAGGCAGTACCCCTTGGGAACGGATCAACTGGGACGCTGTGTGCTGTCACGGGTGCTGTACGGGGCAAGGACCTCCTTGCTCATGACCTTCATTTTGGTTGCGGTTGTGGCTGCGATTGGCGTGACGGTTGGTGCTCTGGCAGGTTATGCGGGCAAATGGGTGAATAGCGTGCTTATGCGGCTCGCGGACACACTGATGGCATTTCCGGGAATTATTTTTGCCATTGCGGTTGCGGGTATGCTTGGTCCCGGTCTGATTCATACCGTAGTGGCACTCTCCGTCGTGTGGTGGGCTAAATATGCCCGTATGGTGCGCAGTCTGGTCATTCAGCAGAAGCAGAAGGAATACATCACTGCCGCTGCGCTCGGCGGGGCACGGCCTGTCCGTATTCTGATGCGCTATATTCTGCCCAATGTGCTGCCACCGCTAATCGTCATGGCGATGATGGATATCGGCGGCATGTTATTGTCCATCTCGGGCTTGTCCTTTCTCGGACTCGGCGCACAGCCGCCGGAGCCGGAGTGGGGAGCACTGTTGAACGAAGGACGAAGATATATGCAGACCGCACCCTGGCTGCTGATTTATCCGGGTCTTGCTATTTTTTGCACGGTCATGATCTTTAATCTGCTGGGGGACAGCCTGCGTGACGTGCTTGATCCCAGACATAAGCGCTAGCATGAGGAGAGATATAATGAATAGGCGGAACAAAGCTTTTTACACGAATCGATTTGGAAGTATGTCTGTATGGGTGTTGATGGTGGTGCTGCTGTCTGCATGTGGAGGGGGAACGGCGGGCAATTCCGGCTCTGGCGGTGCAGAGAGTACACAAGCTGCTGGAGCTGCGGGGTCTGCGGCAACAGGAAATGAGGCAACTGCAGGCACGCACCTGAATGTGGCATTGTTCTGGCTGGGGACAAATCTTGATCCGGCAGAGGAATGGAACGGCTGGACGCTGACACGCGCGGCCATCGGTGAGACGCTTATCCAGTTCAATGAGAAGATGCAGATGGTTCCCAAGCTGGCAGATCGCTGGGAGCGTCAGGATGATAAGACCTGGCTATTCCATATCCGTGAAGGGGTGACCTTCCATAACGGAAAGCCGGTGACAGCGGAGGCGGTGCAGAAATCGCTTGAACGCTCTCTTTCTCTGAACCCGCGCGGCAAGTCCACGCTCCCGATCGCTTCGATGAGCTCCGAAGGACAGAACCTGACGATCCGAACCCGTGAACCGTACGCATCCTTGCCAGGCAACATTGCCGAGCCTTTGTTTGTCATCGTGGACACCACTGCGGATACATCTGCTTTTGCCCAAAAGCCTATTGCCACTGGCCCGTATATGGTTACTTCCTATACACCGGAGCAGAAGATTGAGACGAAGCGATATGAGGGCTATTGGGGCGGTGCAGCCGAGGTGCAGAGCATTACATTCAAATACATAGCCGACGATAATACCAGAGCAATGGCCCTGCAATCCGGGGAGATTGATGTAGCCAGCAATGTAGGCCGCAGCCAGCTGCCTTTGTTCCAGGACAGCTCCCGTTACAGGATTGATGAGATTCCGGGTCTGCGCACCCAATTTGTCTGGTTCAACTACAAGAATCCGGCATTGAGCGATATCGCAGTCCGCAAAGCGATATCCTACGGCATTGACCGGGAAATGTATGCGGGTACTCTGGTAGGCGGGCAGGCAGCCAAGGGACCGTTCACTTCGGCGCTGCCTTTTGGTTATGACCAGATTACAGGATATACCTATGATCCTGAGCAGGCTAAAAAGCTGCTGAGCCAAGCAGGCTATGAGGATCGTGATGGTGACGGTATCCGGGAAAAGGATGGGCAAAAGCTCTCCCTCCGGCTGATTCTGAATGCCTCATATGAGTCCGATTCCATCGTCGCGGAGGCGATGCAATCCCAGCTGAAAGAGCTTGGTGTTGGTCTGGAGCTGACCTCTTATGAGGATTTGACGGATGCGCAGAAGAGCGGCAACTTCGATCTGGCGCTGACCAGCATCAATACAGGCATTACCGGAGACCCGCAGTATATTCTGGACTTTTACTTCAAGACCGGTGCGGAGTGGAATATCGGAGGTTACAGCAACCCTGAGCTGGACAAGTTAATCAGCAGCCTGTCTTCTGAATTTGATACTGAAAAGCGATACGAGATTGCCGCCAAGGCGCAGCAAATGATTCTGGATGACGCGCCTTACCTGTTCGTGACCTACACGCCAATCAATATTGTGAGCAAGAGCTCGGTTACAGGGGCTGCGATGTATCCAATTGATTTCTATCTGCTGGATCGTAATATTCGGTGGCAGCAATGACGGGAGCTTCCGCTGACAGCATCCGTGATCAGGCTGAGGCGGCGGATGCGCTGCTGCGGGTGGACCATCTGAGTGTCAGCTATTCCTCCAATGAGCGGCCTGCCTTGCACGACGTGAATCTATCCGTGAAGCACGGTGAGGTTGTTGCTCTTGTCGGCGAGAGCGGCAGCGGCAAATCTACCCTGCTGCGGGCCGTGATCGGCCTGCTGGGGGCTGGGGGCTGCATCACGGCAGGAAATATTACGCTGGCTGGCCTCTCGCTTACCGGGCTGAAAGGACGAGGCTGGGAAACCATCCGTGGCCGGCAGATCGGGATGGTATTTCAGGACAGCGGCGCTTATTTGAATCCTATCCGCAAAATTGAAAGTCAATATATTGAGGCCATTCGCAGCCATTTGCGCCTATCGAGACGTGAGGCTTATCAGCTTGCTCTGCAGCATTTGCAAGAGATTGGGCTGAAGGACCCGGAGCGTGTCATGAAGACCTACCCGAATCAGCTCAGCGGAGGCATGAAGCAGCGTACGGCCATTGCCATGGCGATGACATTGCAGCCGAAGCTGCTGCTGGCGGATGAACCGACCAGCGCACTGGATGTGCTGGCACAAGCCAGGGTGCTGGAGCAGCTCAGGATGCTTCGTGACCACCAGCAGACAGGCATGATTCTGGTCACTCATCATATGGCGATTGCGGCCTCTATCGCAGATAAGGTGGGCATTATGAAAGAAGGGGCACTGCTGGAGTGGGGAAATACCGCTCAAGTGCTCCAGGGGCCGCGTAATCCATATACCCGTGAATTGCTTGCCGCCGTACCTGAGCTAAAAGTGGCGGAATGGCATGCGTTGCACAAGTCGGAGAGGCCGTTGCCGGAAATACCGGCTGCGGGGAAAGGGGAAAATGAACATGCTTGAATTGCAGCAATTGACCAAGACTTATCTTTTGCCTGGCGGAAAAAATGTCCCCGCATTGCAGGCGGTCGATCTGATACTGCAGCCGGGAGAATGGCTGGGGATTGTCGGCGAAAGCGGAAGTGGCAAGAGTACGTTGGCACGCTGCATCGCCCACCTGGAGCCGGTCACCTCTGGCCGGATATTGTATCGGCAGCAGGATGTAACAAGCCTGCTGGGCGAAGCGCTGAGGCAGCATTACAGGCAAATTCAGCTTGTGTTTCAGGAGCCGGGCTCCGTGTTCCATCCCCGCATGCGCATCGGCGAGTTTCTGTGCGAGCCGCTTCTCAACTACAAGCTTATGCCAAGGCGGCAGATGGCAGCAGAAATCGGCAGGCAGCTGGAGCGTGTGGGACTCTCTCCTGCTATGGCTGCAAGATACCCTCATGAGCTGAGTGGTGGTCAACTGCAGCGGGTAATGATTGCCCGTGCGATCAGCATTTACCCGGAGGTGATTGTGTTTGATGAACCAACCTCAGCCCTGGATGTATCCAGTCAACAGAAGATTCTGGAGCTGCTGTCCTCCCTGCGCCGGGAGACCGGGGTCAGTGCAATCTTTATTTCGCATGATTTGGCGGTTGTGCAGCAGGTCTGTGAACGGATTGCAGTCATGCAGGAAGGACGGATTGTAGATGTTGTGGCCGACAGTCGCCGGCTCGTTCCCTCCGAGCTCCATCCCTATACACGCAAGCTGATCGATGCAGTGCCGACGATCAATAAACTAATGAATCGCAGTATTCATCACGGATAAACCATAATCGTTAAAGTGCCGATATACATAGAAGAGCATCTCGTGCATCCGGAGGATGTCCGGGAAGCAGCCACTTGGCCTCATATTACAATTTTTCAAAGGAGTGTGCTATAAATGACGCCGTATCTGCTGTTCAAGCTGGCCGGCAAGCCGTTCGCCATAAGCTTTCAGGAAGTTGAAGAAATCCAGAATGCAAAAAAGGGGACCCCCATGCCCTTTTCCCAGCCATGGCATGAAGGTATGATTACTGTAAGAGGATCGCTGCACACCGTGCTGAATGTCCGCAGGATGCTTGACCTGTCGCCACTTGAACAGCCGGAGCAGGACAAAATGATTCTGCTGAGCCGGCATAAGGTGGCGATTCTCGCAGAGGAATTTGCTGACACCCTGATGGTGGGAGAAGCAGATATCCAGGAAAATGACGGGGCGCAGAAGTTTGACCCGATGGTATTTCCGACGCTTGCGGCATCTGGGGAGAGCATGATTCCGCTGCTGGATGTCGATGCACTGCTGGCCTTGTCCAAAGCCGAAGCCTAGATTTCAGCCCTTATCTCGTATTGGAGGAGTTTTATGATTACACTTCGGGAGGCCACATTGCAGGACTTGCCTGAAATGCTCGCGATTTACAACGAAGCTGTTTTGCATTCCACAGCGACCTTTGATCTGGAGGCACAGACACTGGAGGAGCGTGCCATATGGTTCCACAACCATGGCGGCAAATATCCGCTGATCGTGGCCGAACTGGACAGCAAGGTTGCTGGTTACGCTTGTCTGAGTCCGTTCCGGGCCAAACCGGCATACGCCTACTCAACGGAATTGTCGATCTATATCGACGCCGGCTTTCGCGGGTGCGGAGTCGGTAGTGCTCTGATGACCGATATTCTGAACCGCGCTGCCACACTTGGTTATCATACGGTAATTAGCGGACTGGTCGGAGGCAACGAGGCAAGCAGAAGGCTTCATGAGAAATTCGGCTTTGCTTACATAGGAGCTTTTCAAGAGGTTGGATTGAAATTCGGAGAATGGCATGACGTGCATTTTTATCAGCTGTTCACGGACAAAAAATCGTAAAAGTGCGAGTTCAAAAAGTCAGGTTTTCAGCACCGAGAAGGTTGGATGAAGCTAGGGACTGAGGAGCGGAGCGTACTCGGGGTACGTGAGCACCGGAAGGCCCGGCTGAATTCAAGATTCGATGTCGAGTCCGCTTCCTGACTTCCTTCGTGATCAAAAGATGACTTTTTGAACTACCTCTAAAAGAAAGAGGATGAAACAGCAGGGTAACCCCCCATGGTTCATCCTCTTTTTTACTTTCCATTCCCTTATCCCAATACGATCCGGTCATCGGCCAGCTTCTCGCCGCTGATGCGCTCAAACTCGCCGAGCAGCCGCTCCACGGTCAGCTCCTTTTTCTGCTGCTCGTTCACATCGAGGATAATGCGCCCCTTGTCCATCATGATCAGCCGGTTGCCGAGGCGAATAGCCTGCTCCATGTTATGTGTGACCATCAGGGTTGTCAGTTCCATCTCGCGCACAATACTTTCCGTCAGCGTGGTGATCAGTTCCGCGCGGGCCGGATCCAGCGCAGCCGTGTGCTCGTCCAGCAGCAAAATCTGCGGCCGTGTAAACGTGGCCATCAGCAAGCTAAGCGCCTGTCGCTCGCCACCCGAGAGCAGCCCTACCTTGGCGCCGAGCCGATTCTCCAGACCGATACCAAGACGCTGCAGCTGCTCCTTGAACAGCTTGCGCTTAGGGGCGGTAATGCCGAAACCGAAGCCGCGTGATTTGCCGCGCATATAAGCCATCGCCAGGTTTTCTTGAATGGACATCGTCGGCGCGGTGCCAGCCATCGGGTCCTGGAACACCCGTCCGATCCAGCGGCTGCGCTTGAATTCCGGCAGCTGGCTGATATTTTGACCGTCAATGCGGACCTCGCCGGTATCCGGCTTCATTACACCCGAAATAATGTTCATCAGCGTGGACTTGCCAGCTCCGTTGCTGCCGATGACCGTCACGAAATCTCCGGGTTTCAATTGCAGATTGGCACCGATGAGGGCGATCTTCTCATCCACTGTTCCGGGATTGAACAGCTTTGACACATTCATAATATCCAGCATCAGCGTCCGCCTCCCGTGTTATGATTTGCCGCGCCCAGCAGCTCCGCCGAGCGCTTCTTCGCCATGCTTTTCTGCTTCAGCACCCGCCGCACCGTCGGGAAAACAAGCGCGATAATGACGATAATGGCCGTAATCAGCTTCAGGTCGGACGTTTCGAACCAGTCGATGCGCAGGGCAAAGGTTACAACGATCCGGTAGACGATCGAGCCGAGAATAACTGCCAGCGTTGCACGGAACACCGTACGAGCGCCAAAGATGGCTTCCCCGATAATCACTGAGGCCAGACCAATCACGATCATGCCGATGCCCATTGTAATATCGGCAAAACCCGCCTGTTGGGCGATAAACGCACCCGACAGCGCCACCAGCCCGTTGGACAGGCTGACACCAACAATCGTGGTCGTATCCGTGTTTGCGCCAAAGCTGCGAATCATACGTTTGTTATCGCCGGTTGCGCGCAGCGCCAGACCGAGGTCTGTTTTCATAAACAAGTCCAGCAATATCTTAACAATAATCACAATAACCAGCATAACAAACGTAATCGACGAAATTTCCCATACCTTTCTGGGCAGACCGGAGAATACTGTATCCGTGCCAAGCAGCGAAATATTCGGCTTGCCGCCGAGAATGCGCAGGTTGATGGAATAGAGTGCAATCATCATCAGAATCCCGGAAAGCAGTCCGTTAATTTTTCCTTTGGTGTGTAATAGTCCTGTACATGCCCCCGCCACAAGACCACCCGCAAACGCCGCCAGACAAGCGACCCATGGCGAGGAACCGTTTGATATCATGACCGCTGCGATAGCGGCTCCGGTAGTAAAGCTCCCGTCCACCG
Organism: Paenibacillus medicaginis; assembly: GCF_042138635.1. NCBI lineage: Bacteria > Bacillati > Bacillota > Bacilli > Caryophanales > Paenibacillaceae > Paenibacillus > Paenibacillus medicaginis. The sequence goes on from NZ_JBHIRY010000015.1 coordinate 61,416, forward strand.
TCAAATCAGGAAAATCTAGAATGCGGAACGTAATATAAACGCCGAGCGCCATCAGCGCGTACAGCAGCCCTAGCTCTATCGCCCCAAATACACCACTCACAATGGAAATCCTCCTTGTACAAAAAAAGATAGGGCGATCTCTAGGAGCCGCCCTCAATTTCGTTACTCACTTTCTATATGGCCCGCATGAAAGGCCGTGACCTGCTATTTTTAATTATTCAATAATATTGTTGTCCGGGTCCTGCACCTTGGACTTCATAGAATCCGTCACTTCAACCCCCTGCTCTTTCGCCGCTTTCACGTTCAGGATCAGGTCGAGCTTATCAGGGAAGGAAACAGGCATATCCCCAGGGTTGGCCCCATCCTTCAAAATTTGGGCCGCCATTTGGCCTACCTGATACCCGTGATCATAGTATTTGAAGCCAACGGTTGCCATGGCCCCCTTCTCAACCGTATCACGGTCGCTGGAGAAGAAAGGAATGTCGTTGTCATTGGCCACCTGAATAATCGTATCTACGGCGCTGACCACCGTGTTGTCCAGCGTGATGAAGAACGCATCAGCCTTGCCGACGAGCGAATCCGCAGCCTGCTTCACCTCGGAGGTATTGGTCACAGACGCTTTGACCAGCTTGATGCCATGAGACGCCAAAGCCTTCTCCGCATTTTCCGCCATCACAACCGCGTTCGGCTCCCCTTCGTTAAGGATGAGGCCGACAGTTTTGACGTCAGGCAGCTCCGAAGCGACGAAATCCATCAGTTGCACAACCGCCTCCGGATTCGTATCCGAAGCTCCTGTAACGTTAGCGCCCGGCTTCTCCAGGTCACCTACGATTTTGGCGCCAAGCGGATCGGTAACGGCCGCGAACAACACCGGCTTGTCCTGAACCTGCTGTACGAGCGCCTGTGCAGGCGGTGTTGCAATGGCGAGCGCGAGATCGCTGTCGCTATCCGCGATCTTCTGCGCGATTGACAGGTTCGTCGTAGCATCCCCTTGCGCATTGTTATAATCCACTGTCAGGTTCTTACCTTCTTCAATACCGGCGTCCTTAAGGCCGGCCAGGAAGCCTCTGCGGGTTTCGTCCAGAGACGGGTGCTCTACAATTTGCGAAATAGCAACCGTATATGCTTTTCCTGCTGCGCTGCCGCCGCTTTGCTCCGTTCCCCCAGCCTGTTCTCCGCCGCTGCCGTTGCCGCCACAGCCTGCTGCAGTCAGCAGAAGGCCTGCCAGCGTCAGGGACATCCATACCTTTTTCATATTACCAAACCCCTCTCTTTAATTAACCAATAGTTATAAGAAAATGTTCATCTTGCTGCATTATTAAGCATGATTGATTCGACGCTTCTACGCATCGTTGCTTTTATCAGACAAAGCGACAATTTAAGCAAAAATGCTGCCGGGTCTGCCGACAACATATACAGGCGTTGATTTTTTAATATTAAGCGGTAATGTCACACTCGTCAATTGGTAATAAAGCAAAAAAGCCCTGATCCAGGAAAGAAAACAGCTTCCTTAGCAATCAGGGCGTTTCTAAATATGCGCTTTTCAAATCAATGCCCCGTACCTGTCCATTACCAGCCGATGGCCGCTCCATCACAACGGGGGTCTGTACCGCCGATGCGGAAGCCGTTGTCGTCGATCATAATCGCATGTGCATGTCCCACGACTCCGGCAAAATCCTGCACGGTGTTCACCACATGCCCGGCCTGCTGCAAGCGTCGCCGCACTTCCTCGGCGATCCGCCCCTCCAGTCGCAGCTCCTGCGTGTCATCCCCCCACGTTCTGCCCCACACCCAGCGTGGTGCATGTACGGCGGTCTGCGGGTCCATGCCGTAATCGACCATACGTGTGAGCAATGCGGTTTGCGTCTGGGGCTGGCCCTCTCCTCCCTGGGTGCCGTACAAAATATATGGCTTCCCGTTCCGGCAGGCCATGGCCGGCATCAGCGTATGAAACGTCCGCTTGTCAGGCTCCAGCCTGTTCACATGCGACGGATCAAGGGAAAAGAATGAGCCCCGGTTCTGCAGCAGAATGCCGGTATCTCCCCCAATCACGGCCGAGCCGAATTCAAAATACAAGCTCTGGATAAAAGAGACGGCATTGCCCTCTGCGTCCACCACCGCCGCGTATGCCGTATCATTGCCTACCGGCTCCGTATCCATCGGCAGCGACCGTTCCATATCGATACAAGCCGCCAGTTGCGTGGCGTACGACTTGGACAACAGATGCTCCAGCGGGATGGAGGAAAAGCACGGGTCTGTCAAATAATGGTTGCGGTCACGGAAGCTCAGCTTCAGCGCCTCCACAAGCAGATGATAGTATTCATACGAGCCATGCTCGATGCTGCGCAAATCAAACTGTTCGAGAATATGAAGCGCCATAATACCGGCAAAGCCCTGCGAATTGGGCGGCACCTGGTACAGGTCGAGGCCACGGTAACTGCCTTTAAGCGGCTCCACCCATTCCCCCGTATGCCGCGCAAAATCCTCCAGTCTCAGCAGACCACCCTGTTCCGCCAGTGAACGCACAATCTCCTGGCCAATACCGCCTGTATAAAATGCGTCCCGGCCCTCACCTGCGACCTGCTGCAGGCTTCTTCCCAACGCGGATTGGATAAAGCGGCTTCCCTGCTGCGGGACCTTGCCTCCGGGCAGGTAAATGGCGGCCGTCTGTGAATAAGCCGCCAGGACATCAAACCGCTCGGCGGTAGTCACATGCTGGTCCGGCGACAGCGGGAAGCCCTCCAGCGCATAGCGGATTGCCGGCTCAAGCACCCCCGCCAGCGTCATTGAACCGTATGCCCGCAGGACAGCATCCCAGCCGTCCACCATGCCCGGCACAGTGATGACGCTGCGGGGACCCCGCTGCGGGATGGCGGCTTCGCCTGTAAAACACGTAGCGGTGACCCGGCCACCCGAACGGCCGCTTGCGTTATAGGCCCTGACCTTTCCCTCCCGACTGCTGTAAGTCAGCCAGAAGGCATCACCGCCCAATCCTGTCATATGGGGATAGACAACGGCAAGACAGGCGCTCACCGCCACCGCCGCGTCAAAAGCATTGCCGCCCTGCTGCAGAATGCGCGATCCGGCCGCGCTTGCCAGATAATGAGGACTGACGACCATCGTCTGTGTGCCTGTGACCGGTGTCATGCTCATAGGTTCCCCCTTACCTCCGGAACCAGCGCGGCGACCCAATCCAGCAGGCGGCGGTCCTGTCCCGGGCCCGCGATGACGGAGATACCGACAGGACAGCCCTCCGCCTCGGCGGCGGGAATCGTGATCTGCGGCAGCCCCGCCAGACCGGCAATAGAGGTCAGCTGCATCGTTCTGGATCTGCGCTCCTCCAGCTGCGGCCCCTGCTGTCCAAGCGCCGGCGCCGCTCCGGTGGTGGTCGGAATGACCAGCACACCATCCTCCCGCAGCAGGTCAACCAGCGCTTGCCGCACCTGCTGGCGACGTCCTTCTGCCTTCTCAAAGTCCGCCCGCTCAATCGTACCGGCCCATGAGAAGCGCTGGGCGATATCCGGCCCGAATACAGGCTGCTCACGCTCAATCCAGGCACCATGCTCCTGCCAAATCTCATAACCCTGAATCGTTCTGAACAGGGTCATCCATTCAGACAGCCCCTCCGGCGCCAGCTGCACAGACTCATGATTTCCGCCTGAGCCAAGCAGCAAGTTCAGATACGGAGCAAGCGCCTCTGCGCTTTCCCGGTCCGACAGTTCCCAGGCGTCTTCGGCAGTCATGACCCTGCGAAAGCCGGAAGCCCCTGGTGTGGACGACGGCAGCAGCACATCTCCCACGCTCCGCAACATCTCGGGATTACGCGTCATCCAGCCAACGGTATCAAAGCTGACGGCAAGCGGGACCACCCCCGCCACGGTCACGCTCCCGTGCGTCGGGCGCATTCCATATACGCCGCAGTAGGAAGCCGGGACACGCACCGATCCCCCGGTATCCGTCCCCAGCGTAAAGTCGGCAAGCCCGGCGGCAACGGCGACCGCCGAACCGCTAGAGGACCCGCCGGGGATGCAGCCGGGAGCCTTGGGGTTCACTGGAGTCCCGTAGTGGACATTCTCCCCGTTCAGGCTGAACATCAGCTCATCCGTATGCGTCGTGCCTGTCAGCCGTGCCCCCGCCTGCAGCAGCAGGCTCACCGCTTCCGCGTGCGTCTCAGCCGGACCGTGCGTCTCCAGCCAGCGCGGATTGCCCGCACCGTTCGTGCAGCCGCGTACTGCAAACACGTCCTTGACCATAAAGCTGCTTCCGCTGAGCGTTCCCTGTCCTGCAGGCTCTACTATCACGGGACTGACGACGGCATTCCATTGATCTTTCATTGGACCCTTCATCCTTTCGCTCCTTCTCCAGGATTTTGTCCAATCATAATGCCTGAATTTGCTGGTGTACATCATATGCATCAATTTTTGGATGTCGTACTAATTCCGGGACGTCAGGTTGTTACCCAAACAGAAATTCTGCTGCTGTAATTTAAAGCAAAGGCTGCGACTCACTCATCTTCTCCAAACAGCTCTCTAATCATTTTCTCCTTATTGTTCAGAAACTCTTTCATAATGATATAGTGATCCGTTTCCTCCAGCGCCTTGATTTCGATGCCGTCCGGATGCAAATTATAAATACAGGCCCCCGGGTAGGCCATCAGAATCGGCGAATGTGTGGAAATGATAAACTGGGAATTCTGCCTGACCAGCTCATGAATGCGTGCCAGCATGGCCATCTGCCTTAGCGGGGATAACGCGGCCTCCGGCTCATCCAGGATGTATAGGCCGTTACCGCCGAAGCGATTCATGAAGGCCGCGAAAAAAGACTCCCCATGTGACTGTTCATGCAGCGATTTCCCTCCGTACGAGGCTTTAATAGGCGGTCCGAAGCCCAGTTCTCTGTCCATCTCGTCAATGTTCGTCGCCACATTATAATAACTCTCCGCCCGGAAAAAGAAGCCGTCGCGCACTCTGCGCGTCCCGCGTACCAGCCGTATATACTCATGCAGCTCTGAATGTGTGGCCTGAGTTGAGAACGAAAAGTTTTTCGTTCCTCCCTCCGCATTGAACCCCCACGCAACAGCAATGGCTTCCAGCAGGGTGGATTTCCCCATTCCGTTCTCGCCTACGATATAAGTGACACCGGGGTCAAATGGCAGCTCTTTCAGATTCCGAATCGGCCCAAGATGAAACGGATACTCTGCAAAAGACGGAACACGGCTTCTATCCAGCCCGATTTTTCTCAGAAAAGGCTCCCGCCCCTGCTCATACACTAACTCATCACTCCTAACGGGTTTAATTCTGCCAATCTCTAATTGCTAATTCTATTTTTCCGTTCCACTATGATAATGTATAGATTATACAATAATTTTAAACGCTTACAGCTAGGACTTCAAACTAACCGGTTCGACCGGCTACAAGGAGATGATGGATATGGATTTTGATCACAGTCTGGAGAAATACGCGGAATTGACCGTGCAAGTTGCGGTAAACCTGCAGCCTGGGCAGGAGCTGTGGATTCAGGCGCCCATCCATTCGCCGGAGCTCGTCCGGCTCATTAGCCGCAAGGCTTACGGGAAGGGGGCTTCCCAGGTGCATATCGAGTGGGTTGACGAGACGAGCACCAAGCTGATGTACGAGCTGGCCCCTGAAGAGGGACTGGGGAAATTCCCGCGCTGGAAGGCACAGGCTTATGAAGAGATTGCGGAGAAAAACGGGGCCTTTCTGTTCATCCAATCCAGCGATCCGGAGCTGCTGTGTTCCGTTGATCCACGGCGCATCGCCCTTCGTTCAAAGGCTGCGGGTGAAGCCTTGAAGAAGTGGGAGGATTATGAGGTCTCCTACAAAATGACCTGGTCCATTATTGCCGTCCCTTCACTCGCATGGGCACGCAAGGTTTATCCGGAACTGGAACCGGAAGACGCCGTGAACTCCCTTTGGCAGGCGATATTCCGCGCCGTACGGATTGACCGCCCGGATCCGGTACAGGCTTGGCACCATCATAATGAATCCCTGCGCAAGCAGAGAGAACAGCTAACCGCCAAGCAGTACAGCAGGCTGCATTACCGTGCTCCCGGCACCGAACTGACGGTTGAGCTGCCGGGCTCCCACATCTGGCGTGGCGGAGCGGCGGATAACGAGCAAGGGCATGCTTTCAATCCCAATGTGCCAACCGAGGAGGTCTTTGTTACGCCGCATCAAGCAGGGACGAACGGTGTCGTTCGCAGCACCAAGCCATTGAGCTACCGCGGCAGCCTGATCAATAACTTTACACTCCGCTTCGAGCAAGGCAGGGTAGTGGATTTTGAGGCAGAGGAAGGTTATGAAGCATTGAAAAACATGCTTGACATGGATGAAGGAGCGCGTTATCTGGGAGAAATTGCGCTTGTTCCGCATAGCTCGCCCATTTCCAGCGAAGATCTGATCTTTTATAATACCTTGTTCGATGAAAATGCGTCCTGCCATCTGGCGCTTGGCCGCGGTTTTACTTCCTCCCTGGAGTACGGACGACTGCTTTCCAACGAACAGCTGGCGGCGGCGGGAATCAACCAAAGCCTCATCCATGTCGATTTCATGATCGGGTCCGCGTCCATGGACATCGACGGAGAGACACAGGATGGACGGATAGAGCCGATTTTCCGCAACGGCGGCTGGGCGCTCAATGAAGAATGAACCTCCCCTGCTTACGCTTCACTTAGAAGTAGGGGCTTCTTACCAGCCACACCGTTACTTTCTGCAAACAAATAGGTTGGCCATTTGCTTTCGCTGCCGGCAGCGGAAATCTAACGGGGTGGTTCAGTAAGCAACACTTTTGCAAGTGGGTGGGAACTCACCGTCTACTACTTCTCGCTCATCTAAGCGATCCGTAGATACTTGATCGATTTCGTTTCACCCAAATATCGGATTTCTCCATGCAGATATTTGGATAATATTCCTTTGCTTCCATGAACGTCCCGATGTTCTTCATAGCCGCAGGAACAGGTATAGTTTCTTGTAGAAGTCTTTTTTCTTCTACCGCAACAAGGACATTGTTGACTTGTGTAGCTTTCATCCACCTGTTTCACGCTTGTTCCATGGGCTTCTAACTTGTATTCGAGTTGTTTCCGGATCTTGCCGAAGCTCCAATTGGATAACTTTTGCGTGACGGTCTTGCTTCTCTTCTTTTTCGTATGACGCTGCACGCCCTCCACTTGGCCTATAACGACTTCCTTGACGTCATTTTCCGTACACCACTGCACAAATTGCCGGGTTGTTTTATGAATGACATCCTGGAGCTGGCGTTCGCTTTTGCCAAGGATGTACATTTTGGCTTTCTTGTACTTTTTCCATTGCCGGCTGCCTTTCTGGCATTTGCTCATCCGCTTCTGGATTTCGGCAAGTTTCTTGTTGCGAAGCCGATGAATGCTTCTGGCTTTTCTTCCCGTGATGATAATCGACTGATTTGCGGTAGTTGTCGCCGCAATCGAGTGGATTTCTCCCAAATCCACACCTACAATTTCGCTGCCCTCGTTGACTTTGGCCACTTCCCCATCCTCATAGCAAAGAGAAACCATCAGTTTTCGATCGTACACCAGTTCGATTTCTTTGATCTCGGCATCAGGCAAGTCAGCCACGACGATCTGAATCGGTTGCTGGCGCTTGCCGTTCTGAATGCCTAAGCTTAATTGGATGCTGTTGCCCTCGATTTTGAACGATTGGTCTACCCATTTCGTGTTGAAAACCTTCTTCTTTTTGTAGGGGTATTTGGTCTTTAGTCCTTGCCTTTTCGCTTGCCTTGTGCTCTCTCGGGCAAACAAATATTTATGACAAACAGCCTGTACAGATTGTGAATGCAGGGGGAACTGATTTTTTATAGCGGCTTGAAGTTTGGTTTGTCCAATCCATTTTCCATCGTGTTGTAGAGAATAGTGCTTGGCGATGGACAGACACTCATTCCAGATTTCGGCTGAAACCCTGTTGCACGCGAAAAGTCGGTCCAGATCGGATTTGGAAGTTCGGAATGCGGTTTTGACACAGCGAATCACTCCGTTTTCACCTCCTTCCCTGGATGCTCAATATAGGTTTTCCATACTTCCTGAGGGGCGCCGCCCACGGTAATCAGACAGTAACTTTACAACCAGAAATGTTCTTTCCACAGTTTCTTTTTTTACATCGGGGCGGAGGGTTACCGCCTTGACGAGAACGTATATTCCCATCATACCACACAAATACTCGACTAGAAAGCACGAGCCTTATACAATAGACAAGTGCATTTAGGCTTCGCCTAACCGAGATTCATCCCCTACTCAAAGTTTTGTGAGCGCTACTTCCTGAATAAGCTTCGAACAAAACTCGCTTCGGAAGTATAGGCTCAGAGGAAGGGGACTTCCCACGGAAACATGTTAAACGGCCGAAAAATCGACCACCTCTCCATCCTTGACCGTATACAGCTTGGCGTGATGCTGCTGCAGCATTTTCAGAAAACGTATGAACTCGTGCATATTATCCGTCACCCGCGAAAGGTCAGCCGTTAGCAGGGCAGCAGCTCCCGTTTCCGCAAGCTGTCTGCCCAGCGGCTCCCACATCCCGCCCTCCTGCCGGTCCAGCTCATGCACGCCCGCTTGAACCCATTGCTGTGCTTCAGCATAGGAGAGACACCGTTCCGCTTCGGACACTCCGCTGCCTCCAGCTTCCCGTTCTTCCCTTACAAGAATAAGGACCTTCATGACTCCCTCCCTCAGCCGTATGTGCGGTGTAGTTTTACTACTACTGTATGCGGTTCGGGGACGAAAACATGCACCAGGGTACAAGTGTTAGTTTAATCATAAAGAAATATAGCTTGTTTTTTGATAAAGAACAGTACAACATGTTTAACCTATTTTTATCCCGAATCCGATCCATCTTCCGTCAATATCTTCAATTACGAACTCTTTATTATTATAATCAGTATTTTCTAAAGGTCTGACTATTTTTACTTTCGAACCCATAAACTCCTCCTGAAGTTTCTCATGATTTTTTGTTATAAAGTAAGCATCATACCCGTACCCATATAAATCTCTATTGGGTATTACTTTTTGACCGTTTGTCTTTGTTAAAATGATTTCTGTTGTATCACGATACAAGCAAATGTGAGGTTCATCAGAACCCAAATACCGTTCTGCTTTAAATCCCATTTTTTGTTCGTAAAAGTTTGAAGTTCTTATTATATCAGGTGTAGGAAAGACACAGTGAGACATTAATAATAGATTTTCCATTTTGAGTTCTCCTTAGTTTTTCTGGCTGTTCAAGTCCTTAAGCCAGGTGGTTGCAAGATCGATCCATATCTGACAGCGTTCATTCACATGTTGGGGTCCTGTGGCAGTCGTCTCATCGGCCAGTGACAAGCCGTGCACTCCCTGCGGAAAAACATGCAGCTCATAAGGAACCTGATGCTCTGTCAGCGCCGAGGCGAAATCCAGTGAATTCCGTACGCTTACGACCGGATCGTCCGCCGTATGCCACAGGAAGGACGGGGGCACCGACGCATCTACATGCAGATGGAGCCCGTACTGGTCTTTTAGCCCCTGTCCGGGATGCGGCGTGCCGAAAGTAAGCGCAAAGGTCCGCTCTGCTTCAGTCGGTCCCTCCTCTACCGTCGAAGCGGTACTTCGTGGCCAATCGTTAAAATGAATGACCGGATACGCAAGGACCAGCGCATTCGGCTTGAGCTTCATCGGCTCTTCCTGCAGCGTCTCGTAGATAAAGGGCTTGTTCCAGAAAACACCAGAAGCCGCTGCCACATGGCCGCCAGCCGAAAATCCGCATACCGCGACCCGATCCGCATTCACCAGCCATTCCTCCGCTCTGTCCCTCACGAGCGAAATTGCCCGCGCCACGTCCAAAAACGGCTGTGGAAACCGCGCGGACTCCCTGACCGAATATCTCAGCACAAAGGTATGAAAGCCCTGGGCGAGAAAACGCAGAGCAACAGGCTCGGCCTCCCGGTCGGAGGTATGGTTGTACCCGCCGCCAGGGCAGACAATAACTGCAGGGCGCCGCCGGTCTGTACCGAACTGCCCGGAGTTATGCAGGAGATAAGTTTGCAGGTAAACGCCTTCATTTTCTTCGCTCAGCTTTATTTTTTCCGTGATCATAAGAATTTGCTCCTTCCTGTATTCGCTTTCAGGTATATCTATAGTCTATATTTTTCCCGGGAAATGTTCTATAGTTTGATTTACTTGGCTTGGATACTTTACGTAGCAGGCAGGATTGAGGAGGATATTGTGCAGATTCGTGTATGGAATAACAACTTAAAAGTCCGGTTAATCGGGGAAGCCTTGTTCAACATGCTGTTTTGGATGTACTTTCCGTTTATAACCGTCTATTTTGGTCAGGCTTTAGGCAATGATATCGCCGCCATTCTAATGACCATCCCTCCAATCTTCAGCATCATCGGCGCGCTGCTCGGGGGAGCCCTGGCGGACCGGGCAGGACGGCGTCCAATCATGCTTCTTGGCGCATCGCTCCAGATGGTGATGTTCGCATGCTTTGCCATGTCGCCATCCCATTGGATCGATTATGTCGCCTTTATTGGCATTGGGCTGGGAGTCGCCATCTACAGGCCTGCAAGCGCCGCCATGGTGGCCGACCTCGTTCCGGCAGAGCACCGCCGTGAGGTATTCGCCACGTTTACGACCGCCAATAACCTTGGCGCCGTGCTCGGTCCCGCATTGGGAGCCGTTTTCTTCTTCCATTACCGGCAGGAGCTGCTGTGGACATGCGCGTTCGTCCTTCTGTTGTATTTGATCGGCATTTATTTCATGGTTCATGAAACATCGCCGCCATCCGGGAATAAAGCGGAAGCTTCAATCTCCAGTGTGTTCAAAAAGCAGTGGCAGAGCTATGGCATTATTTTTCGGGATAAGGTGTTCCTGGTGTATACGCTGGCAGGCATCTGTGCAATGGTGTCGATCCTGCAGTTGGATCTCTATTTGCCGATTTATATTATCAATGAGGTTCCCGCTCAGCCCTTTTTCCCGTGGATTGCAGGTTCGCCTGTATTGACAGGCAAGGATATCTTTGGCTGGGTGCTCGGCTTCAACGGCCTGCTATTTGTTCTCTTTATCCTTCCGGTTACCAAGTGGCTCGGCAGCTGGAAGGAGCGAAACGTATTTATTCTGTCTTCACTGCTGTCGGGGGTGGGCACCTTTGCTCTCGGTTTGGGCAGCAATATATGGTACCTATTTTTCGTTACGGTGATCTTTACTTTCGGGGAAATGGTGCGCTCTCCGGTGACACAAAGCTTTATCAGCCGTTATGCCCCGGAGCACGCAAGAGGTCAGTATATGGCAGCCGACAGCCTGCAGGCCACCATCGGGAGGTTTTTGGCGCCGGTCACCGTGTTCCTGTCCACCTGGGTGCCGCCAATGGGCGTACTCAGCCTCATATTGTTGTTTGCACTCATCAGTGCCACATTATATATTCAATTGTTCAGAATGTATGTGGAGCATCCGGAGCAGCAGCGTGATTAAGCTCCTTGCGTGCAAAATCGATAAAACGCAGCATATCCTCCGCAGACGCAAACCCGGCCTGCGCCGATTGGTTATTGCCTCCGCCTTTGCCGCCGAAGCTGCCCAAATGCTGCTTGAAAAAGGCGGCGCAGGCCACTTCCAGCGTGCCGTTATGGGCCAGCATAAGCTTGTTGTCCGCTTCTGTTGCCAGCAGAACGAGGATATCCCGGCCGCTGGTCAGCTTGGCGGCAAAAGGCTGCAGCTCCTTGGCGGGCTTGTCCACAAATATATGCACCAAGACAGGTCCTTCTGCCACTGCAAGCAGTTCTTTCATTTCATACTCATCGAGCCGCTGCTGCAGCTCATCCACACGGGTTCGCAGCCTGGCCTGCTCCTGCTCCCATTTTTCAAATCTGTCGGCAATATCGTGTCTGCCTGTGTTAAATTTACCTGCTACAACTTCAAGGATACGCAGACTTTCAGTGTAGTCCTGAAGCGCGCGAACCCCGCATTTGAAATAGATTCGGGTATTTCCCTTCTGCTTGTCCGTCTTCAGCAGCTTGATGAGTCCCAGCTCACCGGTCCGGCTAACATGTGTGCCACCACAGGCATTATATTCGATGCCTTCGATTTCGACGATGCGGATATTTTCCGTTACCTTTGGCTGTTTCACCAGTGTGATGTTCCGCAATTGCTCTTCTGTCACAAAGTAGCTGCTGATGACACGGTTGCGGTAAATTTCCGCATTGACTTCCTGCTCCACCGCATCCATTTGTGCCCGATTCAGCTCCGGCAGTTCGACATCGATCATACAGTCCTCCTGGCCGAGATGAAAGCTGGCCGTCTGTGCGCCAAGGAGCCTGAGAATGACCGCCGACAGCAAATGCTGGCCGCTGTGGTGCTGCATATGGTCCCATCTGCGGCTCCAGTCCAGCTTGCACACGGCGTCCGTCCCTTCTGGCATTCGCTCTACTTCATGGAATACCGTGTCTCCCTCGCTGAACACGTCCAGCACAGGAATACCGTTCAGGACTCCTGTGTCGCAAGGCTGCCCACCTCCAGCGGGATAAAACGCCGTTTCCTCCAGCACAACCAGCTTCCGCCCGTCTCGTTCAAGCTTCTGCGTAATCCTGCTCTCCCATTCCGTTATGTATGCGGATTCGTAATACAGCTTTTTGGTCATATGTTTTCCTTTCCAACTTGTTCAGGTATATATTCAATTAAATCAGATAATTCACAATTAAAGGTATCACATAGCTTAAACAGGGTTTCCAGCTTTACCGTTTCGATGTTCGTTTCCCTGTACAGCTTATTGATTGAATTCCGACTCAGGCCCGATTTCATCATCAACTCTGTGATATCATCTATTCGGTGTTCCGCCATGAGTAGTCTTAGATTACTTTTAATTACTGGCATTATTTCCCCTCCATAATTGTATATCATCTTCCAAAGATTAGTATTTGTCTTCGGAAAGAAAATAATTAACTCCACAAAATAAAAAAATAACTTTACTTTTAACTTCGTGGAGTTATATAATAACTACATAGGATTATATAATAACCCTAAATTGTATATAGTTATTATGAAGGAGGAAAAAGCCATGGTCAATACATTGGAATCATTAGCAGAACCACTTATACGAATACGTTTAGAATTACTGTATAGCGATCTTCTGAAAAATCACACAGATTATAAGCAACTATCTTTTGAAACAAACGAGCATTTCAAATCGCTTCGCGAAGCTCTACCCGATCAACTTCAACATACGATATTTCTGTACGAAGACGCTCAAATTTCTCTTCAATCCATCATAGAAAGCAGTATCTACATACAAGGTTTCAAAGACGCTTTACAGCTCTTTAGCGAACTACAAAATACACATACTTAAAAATGTAAATTCATACCACTTTTCAGTAACCTAAAATTTGTTGTCGTTTTCGGCTCCTTATAGCACTTAATTGTTAGCGATGGCTAGTCATGACACCTAACAGCATGGTACACTTATATTGAACTTAAAAAGTATCAGATGATTATATAATAGCCATTAACAAGTAATATTAAAGTATTGAAGTCACCTCCGTTACATATAATTTTACCATATATGTGTGGAGGTGATTTGCTTGGACAAGAACAGTAAAGGAGGCAAACGTATGGTTGTAAGTTTACGTGAAAGACCAACTCTACAAGGAAAAGACGCAGAACGCTTTTTAGCCAAAAAAAAGAAGAATGAAGAATTCATGAAAAAATATGCTACAAAAAAAGTTAAGGAGTATTATGAACGATTGTCTAAAGAGTGATCACAATTTAATTCACAAAATTATATCCATAGAAGATCTGCCACATTTCAAAAAATTTCGTTGTGGTAATGGTTCTATGGATCTTTTTCTTGAAACTGAGGCTTACCCCTCCCATATTGAAAGAGAATCGAGTACTACTTTAGTATACGACAACAACGAATTAATTGGCTATTATACTCTTAGACACATAAAGCTTTCAAACTTATTGCCTGCACTCGACCCCAGTGAGGATCAACAAGTACTGGATATTGCTCGTCTCGCGGTTAAGTCTGAGCATCAAGGAAAAGGTATTGGAAAAGCTATAGTTGAAAGAATTATTCAAATGGCTATTCAATTAAATGAACGATTTATAATACTAGATGCATTAAAAGAAAAGTGGACTTGGTATAAGAAACATTTTGAATTCGATTACCTGTTTCCGGAAGATTTAGAATCTAACAGTGAAATTGTTACTATGATAGCAGACTTGTATGACGAAGACTTGGTTAATAAGTACTATGATGACGAATAAAGTACATATATTTTTTCACAAAACATCAATTTTCCAAATCAATCAGTACACAAAAAGCCCTTTCTCCCCTTATAGCAGAACTTGTCGTACTACTCCGTTAGCTCAATCATTTTCTATAGCCCAATCCTTAAATATGTTCAACATTTCACTCAGATTTCAGTCCTCCTGATGCAGTAAATACACCATACTCTACCCTACAAAAAACAATGTTTTATAAGTGGCTTAATTCATATAATGCTTTGGCGTACATCCGAAAACAAACTGGATGTAATTAATAAGTTTTATATCTATATCATTTAATTTGCTCTTGGTGACAACTACGCTGGTATTACCCCAACATAGGCTTTTATTGATCCACTAAAGAAACAAGATAATAGATTTTAAAAAAAACAAAATCCCTTTAAAGTATATATGGGCGATCTGTTTGTCTTGAGCACTAAGCCCCCAATCATTCACATCCTTGAATATTTTGCCCTTATTGTGGTAATGTATAAACAAAGAGCCGAAGTGCTGGTACACTTCGACTCCACACATGATCTGACCGCGTAAAAGACGGTTGGCTTGTGACAAGGTGACGATCAGAAAAAGTAGACCGCTATCCCTGTGCAAGGACGGTCTACTTTTTCTTTAAGTAGGTCAGAAGCGCTAGAATGAAACTCCCAAACGCGAATAGGATTAGGAATACATCTTTTACTTCGACCACTAGCACCACCTCCTTTCGGAGATGATTGCCAACCGTCCATTAGCCGATTTCGACCATGTTACATAAATATACCATAAAAATAAAAAAGAGCGGTAGCAATTTAGAACCAAATTACTGCCCGTGATTTCGGCTATCCGAAATCAAAGAACAAGAATCAAGAAGTTCCGTAGAGGAATATGATCGGATATTCCATAATGACATACTCCTTGCCGCCTTTTACAAACATCCTCCCTGTTTCCTGCAATCCAAACCTGCGGTAAAATGCCGCCTTCTCTCTGCGGGCGTTACACCAGATTCGTTTTCCCCCCGCCTGCTTCGCCTCTTCCATCACATGCCGCAGCAACCTGCTGCCGTATCCCTTGCCCTGCTCCGTCTCCAGCGTGGCAAACTTGCGGAATTGAGCTTCCTCCTGGTCAATAAACAAAGTTACGACCGACACCAGCCGTTCCCCGACAAAAAGCCCGTAATGACGCCCCATATCGTCATCCTTCAGTTGAACATATGCAAGCTCCCTGTCAGGCCACATCACCTCATGCCTGATACGCCATGCGCTTTCTTTATCAATACTGCGAATATCCAACACTGCTCCCGCCCTTCACAATTCCTGTCGCTTCATTATAATGGCAGCGCCGCTCTTGTTCCAGATATGAGGACAAGGCAGGCTGTCTACAAACGCCCCTCCAAAATCTGGGCTTTACAAACCTTAACGTTCCCATAACATGTTCCTCAATGTCTTCCCGCATACTTAGGGGTGCCAATTCAAAAGAGCGGGAGGCATACAAAACATGCTGCAGCTTCACCTATTACTGTCGGGTACCCGACAGAATCATATTGTTTTTTCTCCTATACTGGGCTTGGGTTCGTCGATGAAAGCAGCCAGGCAAGGCTTGGTGGACAGAAGTGGGGGCGGATGCCGCAATGCTTGAGTTAGCGATACAAGCTGTCTCTTCCGGGCCAAAAGCGCCACGGCTCTCCGGCGATTCGGTGTATGCCCTGCATCGCAAATATGGAACGCTACGAAAATTCACCAAAGGCTCTTTTGTCTTTACCAAAGGAAGCGTTCCTGTCGGCTCCTATTTCATCGAAAACGGACTGCTCAAGGTATGCCAATTTACCGAGGAAGGACGGGATGTGACCTTTTTCATCCGAAAAACCGGGGACGCTTTCGGGTTAGCGGAAATTATCCTGGGGCAGAATCATCCCTGTTACGCCCAGTGTTTGCACGACAGCCAAATTTGGGTGCTTGACGCGGCCATCCTTCAGGAAAAAATCCATTCCGACCATGAGGTCATGAGTGACATCCTGTATACGATGACCGACAGGCTCATTCACCATCAAAGCACGGTTGAATTGCTGATTTCCAAGCCCGTACCGTGGCGGCTCGCCTGGCTGCTCCAGCAATTGGGCACACCTGCCCGCGCTGGCGATTCCAGAATCGACCTGGTACTGAACCATGAAGAGATATCCAACATGATCGGCTGCAGCCGGCAGACCGTTTCGGAATTGCTGAGCAAATGGAAAGCCCAAGGCATCATCAGTTATGACCGGAAACATATCGTGCTCCACAATGTACAAGCGGTATTTGGCTCCGGCGGCATGAATTGAACCTTTTTACAAGCATCAGACAGAGAAAGTAGTGGAATCCATTGTTGAGAATTATTTTGGATACGGATATCGGAACCAACGCGGACGACGCGGTGGCGCTCGCCCTGGCTCTTCACTCACCGGAGATCCGTATTGAAGGCATCACCACCGTCTACGGAAAGGTGCGGACCCGCGCGTTAATTGCGCAAAAAGTGCTGAACCTGTGCGGAGCCGGGCATATCCCGGTATACCCCGGTATCGAGCTGCCCCTCCTGCGCAATCGTCCCCTGCTTAGAGCGGGAATCGAGGGAAAAGGCATGCAACTGCAGGATAGCGGCAGCAAGCTTGACCGGCATGCGGTCGATTTTATCGTACAGACGGTGATGGAGCATCCCGGAGAAATTACGCTTGTCATGATCGGCCCGCACACAAATGTCGCGACGGCCATGATCCGCGAGCCCCGCATTGCCGAACGCGTAAAGCAGATTGTCATGATGGGCGGTGTTACCCGTCTTGCTCCTAACGGCAGCGATTTGTCCCCTGTCGAGCATAATATCCAGTGCGACCCGGAAGCGGCTGGGGTGGTTTTTTCAAGCGGTGCGCCCATCCTGATGCTCGGCCTGGACGTGACCCGGCAAGCAGTATTTACGAGGGCAGAAGCGGACCGCATGGGGACAAGCGGAACTCCGCTTACGGGAACCCTTGTGCGCATGATGCATGACTTTATGGACTATATGGAGCGGGATTTTTCGTATATGTGTGACCCGCTCGCCATCGCTGTGCTGCTCGACCCTACATTAATCCGCACCAAACGGATGAACATCCGGGTTCTGTACGAACGCGGAGATTTCTCCGGGCAAACGATTGCAGAAGCAAATTCAGACGGGAATGTGGAAACAGCGCTTGAGATGGATACCGCGCGTTTTTTTGAACTGCTGAACCAGAGATTATTTTCACGAGATACGCCCCTGCTTTAAAAAAGCATACTCTTTACATCATAAATCTATCGAGGTGGAACGTACATGATTTCCAAACAACCGGCAAAACGCTTTGCCGCCTGGTGTACACCCCTGCTGGCGGCAGCCGTCCTGTTTACAGGCTGTTCCCAAGGGAGCGGCACACCTACCGATTCAACAAGCTCGAACGGGCAAAGCTCCACTCCTTCGGCAACAACAGAAATATCGTTTGAGGCCTATTCCAATTACGAGAAACCTCTCACGAAGGTAGTCGAAGCTTTCGAGCAGCAAAATCCGGACATCAAGGTCAAAATGAATCTCGTTCCAATCGACCAATTGACGGAAACGATTGAAATCAAGCTCAGCTCCAAAGCCAAGGATTTGGACGTGCTGTTTGCCGATACGCCGCTGGTCATGAACTATTCCGTGAAAGGCTACCTGGAGCCGCTGGACTCGCTGCTCCCGGCCGACGCCAAGGTCAAATGGACGAAATCTGCGGTAGAGACGGTATCGTACAAAGGCGAGCTCATGGCCGCACCGATGAACAGCTCCAGCCAGGTGCTTTATTACAACAAAGATATTTTTGAAAAGAAAGGCATTCCGTTCCCGGACGCAGACAAGCGCATGACGTGGGAGGAAGTGCGGGATTTGGCGAAAAAGCTGACTTCGGACGACGTGTACGGATTTTCCTTCGAGCAGGTGGGCAAAGCGTACCAGCTTCTGGCTCTGGCGGACAGCCTGGGGGCCAAAATGCTCAGCGACGACGGACTGGTGTCCAGCGGGTATTCAAATTCGCCGGAGGCCGTGAAGGCATTCCAATTTTACGCAAACCTGTTCAACAAGGATAAAGTCAGCCCGAAAATCAAGAAAGAGGAATCCATCGACTATTTTACATCCGGTAAAGTCGCGATGTTCGTATCCACCAACCAGAACATGCCGAAAATCCGGGATTCCGGCCTGAACTTTGGCGTCACGCTACATCCGTATTTTGCCGGGCAGAAGGTAGCCACACCGACCGGGGCATGGAACGTGGGCATCTCCAAATACTCCGAGAAGAAAGAAGCATCCGCCAAGTTCATTGAGTTTCTGACACTGGGCGAAGGCTCCAAAATCCTGTTTGAAGAAGGCGGCACGCTGCCGCCGCAGATCGATCTGCTCAATTCCATCGACACCGATCCGAAATATGAGCAGTTCCCTGACAACGTCATCCGCATCGCTGCCAAGGAATCGCGTGAAACAGCCGTGCCCCGCCCGAAAACGCCAGGTTACCTGGAATGGGAAACGAATATGAACAAGGCGTTTGAAGATATGAAAAATGGCACCGATCCGCAAAAAGCGCTGGATGCTGCCGTCGACGTCATAGATAACCAATTGAAAAAATATAAGGATGCAGCAGCAAATTGACCGCATCCGGGGGGGACGAAGGCTGAGCCCTGTTCCCCCTTTTTTTCCTTCAAGAGGATGCCGCGGTCCCTCCTGAACCTGAATCCGGATTGCTGCAAAAGGTGAACATATGAAACTGAAAAATAATATTGGCCCCATCCTGCTCTTTCTGCTGCCTACCCTTGCCGGGCTGCTGCTGTTCAAGCTGTATCCCATTTTCAGTGCTGTCGTACAGAGCGTATACACAACACAGTTTATTACTGGTGAAAAAAGCTTCGTCGGCTTGCAAAACTACCAGTCCCTGTTCGCTGATCCCGTCTTCTGGAATTCGCTAAAGGTGACGCTAGTGTTCAATCTGATCATTAACCCGCTGCAAATTGTGCTGGCCTTCGGGCTGGCGATGCTGTTAAATACGAAAATCAAGCGCATTGCTTTCTTTCGCGGCATTCACTTCGTGCCTGTCGCCGTATCCGTCCCGACCGCCTGCGTCCTCTGGAACATTATGCTCAGTCCCGAGCAGGGTGTCGTGAATTCGATCCTGGTCGCGCTGGGATTGGACCCGCAGCCGTTTCTGGGCAGCAGCTCGCAGGCGCTTGGCTCCATTATCGCGATTGCGTCTTGGAAGGGCGTCGGCTACTGGGCGCTGTTCCTGCTGGCCGGTCTGCAGGAGATTCCCGCTTCGCTGCTGGAGGCTTCGTCCCTGGACGGAGCAAGCCGTTGGAAGCAATTTGTCCATGTAGTGGTTCCGCTCATGAAACGCCCGCTGACCTTTATTGTCGTGGCCGTGACGACGGCGAATTTCCTGCTGTTTTCACCGATGTACATTTTGACCAAAGGCGGGCCCGAAAACAGTACGAACGTGCTGATGCTTGAAAGCTTTAACAACGCTTTTCTATATTCCGATATGGGCAGATCGTCCGCGATGATGGTTATTTTGCTGCTGATTACGCTGACCGTTGTCGCCCTGCAGTTTAAATGGCTGCGGACCTCCCACTAGAAAGGATTTCGACGTGAACCGATTTACCCGTTCTCATCTGCTGCTGTATGCTGTACACATCGCTGTGGCGCTGCTGGTGCTGCTGCCGCTGGCGTTTGCTTTTGTTTCGTCGTTCCGTCCGCTGGAGGACATTTATAAATATATGTCGCCGATTACGTGGAAAACGTTTTGGCCGTCCAATTTTACATTGGACGCTTATCAAATGCTGTTTGCGGAGCGAGGGTTCGGACGAATTTTTCTGAACACCTTTTTTGTCGGGGCGGTCAACGTTCTTGGCGGGCTTTTGCTTGGCTCCATGGCGGCGTTTGCTTTCGTGTATTTCGAATTTCGCGGAAAAACGCTGCTGTTTCTGCTGGTGCTGATCACCTTCATGATTCCGTTTGAGGTCATTTCCATCCCGCTGTACAGCCTGGTCAACAGTCTGGGCTGGGTGGACACCTACGCAGGCATCATCATTCCCGGCATCGCCAACGGACTCGTCATCTTTCTGTTCCGCCAGTTTTTTCTGGAGCTGCCGACGTCCCTGGTGGAATCGGCCCGTATGGACGGGGCCTCCTGGCTGCGGGTGTATGCAAATATCGTCATGCCCTTGTGCAAGCCTGTCACCGTCAGCGCCAGCCTGCTTATTTTCATTCAGCAGTGGGAATCGTTCCTGTGGCCGCTCATCGTGACACGCTCCAAGGAGTATAAAGTGATTCAGGTCGCGCTGAGCGACTTCGTCACCGAATACGCGACCTACTGGAACGAAATGTTCGCCGCCGTCATCTTGTCCATTCTGATCCCCGTCGTGCTGCTGCTTCCGCTGCAGCGCTATTATGTGCAGGGCATTGCCAACACGGGCTCGAAGGAGTAATAAACGAGACATGGGTTGTGCCCGATTGATTTCCCGCTTTAGCAGAAAAGTCCATGTTCCGTTGCGATGAAGCAACAAAACATGGACTTTTTGAATCACCTCTGAAGACTTTATGAAAATATCACATGGGCAACCGAATATAAAAGCGGGCCCCGCTGTTATCACTCTGCGCCCACACCTCACCGCCATGGGCCTCCACCAGCTTTTTCACAATCGCCAGTCCCATCCCGCTTCCGCCTGTCTGCCGATTCCTCGACTTGTCCCCCCGGTAAAACCTTTCAAAAATATACGGCAGATCCTCCGTCGAAATCCCTGATCCCGTATCGCTAATGACGAGGCACACCGCCCCTTTTTCCCTACGTTCCCGGACACTGACAGTCCCCCCGGCAGGCGTATGGTGAAGGGCGTTGGTCAGCAGATTCACAAGAATTTGCTTCATCCGGTCCGCATCTATAAGCAGCCTGATATCTGAAATGTCCTCGTACCAGAGCTGCACCCCTTTCTCAAGAAAAGCGGCTTCCATCAGTGCAGCAGCCTTTCCGACAACGATTCGCAGACTCTCTTCTTTCCGTGCAAGCTGGAATTCTGGCGAATCCATTACATTCAGTTCCTCCAGCTCGCTGACGAGTTGGATCAGACGCTCCACTTCCTCCAGACAGGAGTGAATCCGCGCAGGTGTTGGCTCCCAGACCCTGTCTTCCAAAGCCCTCATGTGGCTCTTCAGCGTCGTCAGCGGCGTGCGCAGCTCATGAGCGATGTCCTGGGACATGGATATGCGCAGCGACTGCTGTTTCTGTAGCTGCTCGGACAGCCGATTCAGGGAGGCCCCCAGCTCCGCAATTTCATCCCTGCCTTGCGTGCTGACACGAACGTCCAGGCTGCCCCTGCTGATCCGTTCGGCGGCCTGTTTCATATGGACCAGCGGGCGGGAGATGCGTTTCGCAAAATAAACCCCGATAATAAGCGCCAGCAGCAGCGAAAACAAACCTGTCAGCCAAATCGACTGAATGAGGGCGCTCTCCAGATGATCCATCAGTGAAGACAGTCTTTTACTTGCCAGTGACATCTGCTCCATATACATGGAAATGTGATAATGAGCGGCAGCCATAATAACCAGAGCAAACATGACAAGAATGCCTGCAGCCATGCCGACGATAGTGACGGCCAGCCGGATATACAGCCGGTTGAACATCAGTCCTCACCGCCAAACCGGTAGCCAAAGCCGTACACCGTAAGAATGTAGCGCGGATTGCGGGGATCCTGCTCGATCTTTTGCCGTACATTTTTGACATGCTGATCGATAATGCGGATATCCCCATCAAACCCGAGACCCATCACCCTGTCGACCAGTTCCTCGCGCGGAAAGCGGCGCTGCGGATATTTGGCGAGCAGAAGCAACAGCTTATACTCACTTGGTGTAAGGCTGATCGGCTCCGAGTAGTGGTATACCTGATTTTTCAGCGAATCAATGCGGAGGTGCCCTCCATTAAATGAAATAACATCCACCAAAAGCTGCGAGTCATCTGTCCTGCGCAGAATTGCTTTTACCCTGGCAACCACCTCATTCGGATCGAAGGGCTTGATCATGTAGTCATCTGCTCCGATGGACAATCCGCTGATGCGATCCACCTGGGCTACTTTTGCGGTCAGCATGAGAATCGGTATGGAGCTGAATTTGCGCACCTCCCGGCAGACGGTCTCCCCTTCCATGCCGGGCAGCATCAGATCCAAGATGAGCAGATCAACCCGCTGGCTGCGCAGTACAGCCAACGCTTCCTCACCGCTTGCACATTCCAGTACGTGATAATGCTCCTTCTGCAAATAAGAAGCGATGACCTCGCGAATTTTCTGTTCATCATCTACCACCAGAACGGTTTTCAAGGCATGTCCCTCCGTCGCCCAAGTTATACCGGAATTATACCACTCCGAATATGTAAGAATCCCCTTGCTTATTACTTTCACCATTCCTGTTTAACCTAAACTTGTGAAGATCTTTTGAAGACCGCTGGCAAATGAAAAAGCACCGGAAGAAATCCCTCCAGTGCTTTAAGCATTAACGTATTTGGAATGTCCGGAGCACCCGGATCGATATGATATCTGTATTCAACGGGTCAACGGGTTTAAATGTCATGCTGTATAAATCATACAGTCTCGTCTCCACGCCGTATTCTTTGAACTTATCAGCAAAATCGCCAATCGTAGGCCTTGTCCCCGTTTCGCAAGTAATTCGGCACTCCTCAAGCTTGATTTCTCTACTTTTGTATACAAATTCCACATCCGATTGATAAATACTGCTCACCCTGTTATTTCTCCCTCCGAATTTAAGGTAGCTCAGCCGCCATAGATCCCTAATTGCATCCTTAGGCCTGCAGCTTTGCGTCCTTGCCTTTCGGCAAGTTTGCCCTTGACATAAATGGTGGATCCTCCACTTAAAATAATATAATATATTTTTTCTGTTTTTTCGACATCTTACCGCAAAAAACGCTATTCATCACTCTTGTTTACTTTTTCTATTGTAGTGTTATCATAGATTGTAGTTCCTTAATGGATATGTACATTTCTGAAAGAACCTATACACGTTCAGATTCTATAAAAACCAAAGTATCCCACTTATCATTCATTTTTCAGGAGGTAAACATATGGCTTACAATATCCCAGTCGAAGCAACGCTTGAGGTGATGGGCGGCAAATGGAAGGCAGTCATTTTGTGTCATCTGGATAAAGGCGACAAACGGACCAGCGAGCTGAAAAGGCTGATGCCTAGTATTACGCAGAAGATGCTCACACAGCAGCTGCGGGAGCTGGAAGAGGATGGACTTGTGAAAAGGCAAATCTTCGAGCAGGTTCCGCCCAAGGTGGTGTATTCCCTGACCGATTACGGCTGGTCCCTGAAGCCTGTCCTGGATGCCATGTGCGCATGGGGCGAAAAGCATATTGAACAAGACAGTCAAGCAGTCGAGGTTTAATGCCGCTGCTTCGGAACATGCACTTAAATCATCTGCACACGGAAGAGCCGGATTCCTGTAACTCAGGACTCCGGCTTTTTCCGTGATCTGCGTCTTCTTTCCTCCCGCTCCCTTCCTATAGGTACCTGGAAGTACCTATAGTACTTCAAAGTACGTACTATTCTTTTTCACGCGAAGCATCCATAATAGCATTTGCCGGCCGGCTAAAATATAAAAATAGGAGTGGAACTGAACATGTCGTCGGACAATAAACGCAGTACTCTGTCGCTGCTGGCTTTGGCCATCAGTGCCTTTGCGATCGGGACAACGGAGTTCATCAGCGTGGGATTGCTTCCCCTTATCGCTGAAGACTTGAATATATCTGTAACCATGACCGGATTAACGGTCACCTTATATGCATTAGGCGTTACTTTCGGCGCTCCGGTATTAACCTCTCTAACTTCAGGAATACCAAGAAAAACGCTACTGATCTGGATTATGATCGTGTTCATTGCCGGCAATTCACTTGCAGCCTTCTCTAGTGGAATCGGCATACTGCTTGCGGCACGGGTCATTTCCGCTTTCTCGCACGGCGTATTTATGTCCATCGGTTCAACCATTGCGGCTGACCTTGTGCCGGAAAATCGGCGGGCAAGTGCCATATCCATCATGTTCTCCGGCTTGACCGTGGCCACGATTACCGGTGTGCCCTTTGGCACGTTTCTCGGACAGCAACTGGGCTGGCGTGCAGCCTTTATAACCATAGCAGTGATCGGTATTATGGCCCTGATCGCCAACTTGATTCTCGTTCCAAGCAATCTGCGGAAGGGAGGCAAAACTCCGGTACGGGATCAGATCAAGCTAATTACCAACGGACGGCTGCTGCTTGCTTTTCTGATTACGGCTCTCGGATACGGAGGCACCTTTGTCGTCTTTACCTATCTGTCTCCCCTGCTGCATGATATTACCGGCTTTGGAGAGACAACCGTAGCTTTCATTCTGCTTCTATATGGCCTTGCGATTGCCATCGGCAACATCATCGGCGGCAAGGCCGCCAACCGCAAGCCGCTTTCGGCGCTGCTGTATATGTTTATTATTCAGGCGGTGGTCCTGTTTATTCTGTTCTTCACAGCCCCATTTAAAGTGGCCGGCCTGGCTACGATTATTCTGATGGGCCTGTTTGCCTTCATGAATGTGCCTGGTCTTCAGGTGTACGTCGTGAACCTTGCCCAGCGTTTTGTGCCACAAGCTGTGGATGTCGCTTCCGCAATCAATATCGCAGCCTTTAACGGCGGGATCGCCCTTGGCGCTTACTTAGGCGGCCTGATTGTGGACGGCCCAGGACTTATTCACACCTCATGGATCGGCGGTCTAATGGTGGTCGGAGCTGTAATTTTGACAGGCTGGAGTCTGCTGCTCGCCAGAAAAGACAAAGACGTCCCTACCGGGGAAGTTGTATAATGGTATTTAAACAAGGACTGTTTCTTTCCCGTTGGGAGAAGCAGTCCCTTTGAATACGGGCCCCTGTGAGAGGAGAATGGCGTATTTTTGCTACCAAGGATATTTTAAGCGTATGGAGAAAATTCGATCATTTCCCGATGGAAACCTTAACCAAAGCATGGTATTTTCAACAGACCGCCGGGGCTAAACAAAGGGAAGTAGCTCTAATGAAGGAGCATCGCGAGCAGTATGGCATTACGGGCAATTGCTTTGACCTCGCATTGTGGCTGCTGCATGAGTTTGAAAAAGAGGGAATTGAAGCCTATCCGGTCGGCCATGATATGGGAACAGAGGATGCGAATGTGGCCGTTATTGCGAAAAATGAGGACGGACACCGCTATTATTGCGATTTGGGAGATCAGTGGCTCAATCCGGTGCTATTAGATGCCGATAGTGAAGATTATACTGAAGAGAGATTAAAGGGCCACTTTCCTGCGGCAGAGATACAAGTGCAATCGGCTGGTGATTTGTTCACCGTTCTATACCATAGGCCAAACGGAAAGAGCAGCGAGCAAAGCTTTCATCTTGCCCCCATCCCGATCCATGAGTTTTGGCAAGAAGCCGAAATCTCGCAAAATACGATTCAGAAGCAGCCTTTGTTGGAATGCAGGGTTCCCTATAAAAATGAAACCGCCCATTGGGAGTTTTATGACTGGGAAAGCTTTCTGAGCACAACCGAAGGATTATTCAACGAGCCTGAAGCAGAATCTATAGAACAATGGTGTACTAGAATTCACCAGAAAACGGGTTATGACACAAAGTTCCTCTCCGAGGCATTGAACATATACAAAAAAATGTGAAAACCGCCCACTGCAGGCGGTTTTGCATTTTCAATGATACTGTCCTGTTATATGCTCTCCCGTATCCTTCAGCAGCTTGGAAAGCAGCACGATTTGCCCCGCATGATACCCATAGTGTGCAGCGACGGCAACGAGCAGCTTGCCAATCACCTTGATCTCGTGGGTTTCGTCCTCCTCGGCCTGCACTCGCAGCATCCGGTTCCAATCCTCCAGCCCGTAATGGATAGCCACCTCTCTGTCCAGGTCCGCTTCGGTAAGCCGGGACAGTATTTCCTTCGCTTCCGCTCTTGTATCCGTCAGATGGCGGATCAGTTCCTCCTTGGATATGCCGCCTTCTGTAGTGAACTCCTTCGATCTTTCCCGGGTAAACGGCCCACCACCAATGGCGCTGATCAAATTCATGCGCTCATTGCCTGCCAGATGGAGACATAGATTTCCAATGCTGTTCATTGTATCCCTGGCCTTGCTCCATATCTGTGAATCATCCAGCGGTTCCATGCTTTTCACGATCCGCTCAAGTTGCTTGTCCATATCCTCAATCACCGCTTCAACCAGTTTCAGCATAACACCCCTTCTCTCCTTATGTTATTAACCATTTACCCGATCCGGCTGCAAATTCCGCAAAAGCTCGAAGATTTGCCCTCTATGATGGGCTTCATGCTCCACCAAATGATAAATCACCCATTCAGGAGCCACATCATAGGATTCAAGCTGCCTTGGGGTTCTCCAGTCCGTAATGTCCATGCCTTTAAAATGAAAGAGCAGCCTGTCGCGGACCGCTTGCAGACGATGGAGATGCTGCTCCAGGGTTTGGCCTTCCACATGAACCAGGGAGCCGTCCTCCGACCTGTCCTCCTGCAGAAATAGAGAACGAATTTCCGGTTCATATTCGGTGGCTTCAAGCACCTCGACATATAGCCAATCCGCCTCAATAAGTGCAATATGATACAGCAGCGAGCCGATGCTGTGCCGCCCCTCCAATTGCCGATCCAGCAAGTCAGGGGCCAGGCCGTTCAGCTTTTCCAAGATGGTTCTGCGGACATCCTCCAAGCACCATAGCCAACGCCCGATTTCAGGCTCATATCCCGGCAAGGCTGCCACTTGCAATGATTTTTTGCTCACATCATCACTCTCCTTATCTTTCTAAATATTCTAGGTACGGTTTGTTTTTCCCTCTTGCACATCCAAAGCATTACTGGTCAGATTCCACTCTGGGTCAAGCCGTATTTTCACAAAAAAAGGGACAATCCTGAACGATTTATGAAACCTCTTGCAGCAAGCTGTCCTGGCGCCCGAAGTTCAATTACAATGGGAAGTATCCGGCAGGATCTGAATAAGAACTGCTCAAACGCACAGAAAGGAGAGTTCCATGAAGTACGTTAATGAAGAAACGCCTGTCATTCTTACAGCAGCACAACAGGAAACGGGGACAACCGAGTCCGGCACCACAACGGAGCAGACAACGGACTATGTATATCATGAGCCTGAACGCACTTACACTGGCCTGATTATTGGCATTATCCTGATTCTGGTTATTGTAGGGGCCCGCATTGCTTTCTCGGTATGGGCAAAAAAACATAAATAAGAAAAACGTCTATCGTCGTAATTTACAGAAGACAGGCCGCGTTTAGACTGGGTTCGCTTGGGATCTCGTTTGTACGTTTTTTCATACAAAAACCCGCGACTGGGCTCGCTCGGGCTCTCGTTTGTACGTTTTTTCACACAAAAACCCGCGACTGGGCTCGCTCGGACTCTCGTTTGTACGTTTTTTCGCACAAAAACCCGCGACTGGGCTCGCTCGGACTCTCGTTTGTACGTTTTTTCGCACAAAAACCTGGGAGATAGTTTTTCTTGCGATGATAGAATTGTTCAGCTCCGCTGAAATCTTAAAATTCTATAACCATAAAAAATCCGACCAGCCTTCTTCCTGTTCAGTTTCTTAATTATTCGTAAATCCTACGCCTTTTCGGTATAATGAATAATAGCGGCTGAACTTGAGGAAGGTGATTGATTGTGGAACCCGTACTGAGAAACGAGGAAGATTGGAATAACGACTGCCATCAACCCAGGGAAGTTCTTGATGGCATAAAAAATAAACTGGTTGATTTACAAACGGCTGCTGAAATGGCCGAAATCTTCAAAGCGCTGGGCGATCCGACCCGGATCAGGCTGATCTACGCCCTGATTGAGCGGGAGCTGTGTGTGCATGATCTGTGTGTGCTGCTGGATATGGGGCAGTCCGCCGTCTCGCACCAGCTTCGCTATTTGCGCAATTTACGCATCGTCAAACGCCGGAAAGTTGGGAAAACGGTATTCTACTCGCTTGATGATACTCATGTGGAGCAAATTTTCCTGCAAACCCATCAGCATATTACCCACCAGTAAGAAAAACGCATGTCGACGCACATTCACAGAAAACAGACCGCGTTGAGCAGCAGTTTTTCTTGCGATTTCAAAAAACACAGCATCAACCGGTGCATATTGGCTCCGGATTGATGCTGTGTTTCGTTTTTTCTGGCGAATTTTACGCTAATTCCTTCGTACGCAGCACCCTCATGGCATTCAGCACGGCCAGCAGTGTAACCCCGACATCGGAGAACACCGCCTCCCACATCGAAGCAATGCCGAAGGCTCCCAGCAGGAGAAATACGGCCTTGACCCCCAGGGCAAACAAAATGTTCTGCCATACAATGCGGCGTGTGCGTCTGGCGATATGGATCGCGGATGACAGCTTGGAAGGCTCGTCGGTCATAATGACGATATCCGCAGCCTCAATCGCCGCATCCGAGCCCAATCCGCCCATGGCAATCCCGACATCGGCCCGCGCCAGTACGGGAGTATCATTCATGCCGTCACCGATAAAAGCAATTTTGTCCCTGCGTGCTTTTTGCCGGTCCAGCCTCTCAATCTCCTCTACCTTATGCTGCGGCAGGAGCTCGGCGTGCACTTCGTCCAGACCAAGCTTCCGGCCTACGGCCTCACCAACAGCTTTCGCATCACCGGTAAGCATGATCGTCTTCTTCATGCCCAGCTCTTTCAAGGAGCGGATGGTCTGTTCCGCATCCTCTTTAATCTCGTCCGCAATGACGATATACCCCGCATAGCTCCCATCGATAGCTACGTGCACGACTGTTCCCGGTTCTTCAGGTGTCTTGAAAGGAATCTGCTCCCGGTTCATGAGCTTGGCATTGCCGGCCAGAATCTGTTTGCCTTCAAACTGCACCTGAATGCCGTGGCCCGCGATTTCGTTATATTCCTGAACATCCGCCGCCTGCAGCTCTTGCCCATAAGCTGCGCGAATGGATTCGGCAATCGGGTGATTGGAATGGAGCTCGGCATAAGCAGCGCTGCGGAGCAGCTCCTCCCGGGTTGCCCCGTTAGCCGGATAAATCCCGGTCACGGTAAAGGCCCCTTTCGTAAGGGTGCCTGTTTTATCGAATACGACATATTTTACATCATTCAGGGCTTCAAGATAGTTGCTGCCCTTCACGAGCACACCCTGCCTGGAAGCCGCCCCGATCCCGCCGAAAAATCCGAGCGGAATGGACACCACCAACGCGCACGGGCAGGAAATGACCAGAAATACCAAAGCACGGTAGACCCATTCGGAAAACGTGGCACCACTGATCAGCAATGGCGGCACGATAGCCAGCAGGGTGGCGACAATGACGACGACCGGCGTATAATAACGTGCGAATTTTGTAATAAACTGTTCCGTTGGCGCCTTCTTGCTGCTTGCATTTTGTACCAGCTCCAAAATTTTGGAAACGGTGGATTCACCGTAGCTTTTAGTAACCTCAACGGTCAATACTCCGTTTTTGTTAACAAAGCCGCTTAATACCTCATCCCCGGGCTCGACCTCGCGCGGCACGGATTCGCCTGTTAAAGCCGAGGTGTCCATGGCGGTTCTGCCCTCCAGCACTTTGCCGTCAAGCGGCACCCGTTCGCCAGGCTTCACTATGATGAGATCACCGACACGAACCTCTTCCGGGGCTACCCGCTTCGTCTCATTCCCCATCTGCAGATTGGCATAATCAGGCCGGATATCCATCAGGCTGCTGATGGATTTGCGCGACCGGTTCACAGCTATGCTCTGGAACAGCTCACCTACCTGATAGAACAGCATGACGGCCACGCCCTCGGGATACTGCTGAATGGCAAAGGCGCCGATGGTGGCGAGAGACATCAGAAAATGCTCGTCAAACACCTGGCCTCTGAGGATATTTTTGACAGCTCTGAGGACAATGTCACCGCCAACAATAAGATAAGCGATGGTAAACAGCACAAACTCCGCTACTCCCGTAACAGGTGACAATAGCCCGACTCCTGTTAGAAGGGCACCTGCAATCAAGTGAATGATCATGCGTTTCGTATTGCCTGCCCCATGATCATGGCTGTGCCCGTGACTGTGGTCGTGAGCATGATCGTGGTCATGAGTATGACCATGATCGTGGTTATGACCATGCTGTGCAGCCGCATGGCTTATGGCCGCTTTCGCAGCAGCTCCGTTCCCCTTCTCCACGACCTGAATATGAGGCTCCAACTGATTCACTTTTTTCTTGGCTGCTGTGACGACATCCTGATCATGCGTTTTGTCCACTTCCATCGTAAGTGTCTTGCTTACAAAGTTAACAGAACAGTCCATAACCCCGTCCAGCTTCTTCACACCGTTCTCAATCTTCATGGCGCAATTCGCACAGTCCAGGCCTTCCAGTATAAGCTCCCGTTTCACCTTTTCAACCGCTGTACCCATTAGGCTTCTCCCCTTCCTGGCAGCCAAATAACTATATATGAATAATTGTTCATGTGTTTTGAACTTATTATATGTAGTGAAGGAGAAGATTGTCAATGCAGTATTCCCATTCTATGCAAGGCAGATGACCTGACAGTAAAAAAAGGACAAGCCTGAAAATAATTTCAGGCTTGTCCTTTTCCATTCAACGCGCTTCGCTCACCATTTGGGCATAGCTTGTCTGGCTGATGACGCGGCGGGCCGTTACATATCTGTTTTGATAATAAGACTCTGACAGGCTGCTGACAGTAACACCCTGGCTGCTTGAGGAATGGGCAAACTGATTGTTCCCCACATAGATGCCGGCATGGGAAATGCCGCGTCCGCTTGTGTTAAAAAACACCAGGTCTCCCGCCCGGAGATCTTCTTTGGCGACTGCTACACCTTCGTTAGCCTGCTGTTGGGAAGTGCGGGGCAAGTCCAAACTAAACTTGTTGAATATGTACAGAATAAAACCGGAACAATCGAATCCTGCAGTTGTGGTGCCCCCATATTTGTATGGAGTACCTGCAACCTGACTAACATAGCTGTTGATTTGTGCTTCGCTGGCATGTGTAGTGGCAGCCCCGGATGTAAACAGTACGGCGGCTCCAAAAATCGACAATATCGCTTTTTTCAAAAAAATGTTCTCCCTTCAACGCCTACGGAGTTAGCTGAGGGTTAGGTAGAAGGTTCCCTTTACTCTTTTATGTACAAGAATAATTCACCCGGAATGGTTCCCCCGTTTTCAAACACAATGAAATTCGGCAAATATTAAAATTTTGTAACCTTAATCAGGGTAATATACCCAACCTCTCTTTGTCAATGGAAGAAAAACCCTTTTGATAGAAGGTGGCAGCGGCTATATACCAACAAAAAATTGCAGTTCATAAAAGTAACATAAAAGAAACAAAAATGTAAACACGCAATGCATAGTTAGCTGTATCGAGAAACATATTACACGCAGATTGGAGGAAAACCCCGGTTAAGATGGCGTGTAAAAAAACCGGTCGGGGCAGTACCTTTGACCGGTTGGATGCTTCCATATTATCGGAGTCGGAACTTCTTGCGGAGGCGAGTTAATCTTATGTTAATATAGATTTAACAAGCAATGGGAGATGGTGAAATGAAAAGGTATCCTCTTTGGTATAACGTAATTGTAGGAACTGTACTGATCGCACTGATCTGCTCATTATTTTT
This sequence comes from Paenibacillus medicaginis, assembly GCF_042138635.1. NCBI lineage: Bacteria > Bacillati > Bacillota > Bacilli > Caryophanales > Paenibacillaceae > Paenibacillus > Paenibacillus medicaginis. The sequence continues at coordinate 93,380 of NZ_JBHIRY010000015.1, forward strand.
TGTGGAATATAACATAACCCCTTATGCCTTGTTCGTCCTGTTTATAGCCATGGCTGTCCGGGATTGGAAAACCGACCGCCGCTACTCCATTTTGTATCTTGTGTTGGCGGGGGTATACGTTATTTTGATGCTGTAGCCTCTTGAACCTGTTTTCTCTCCGTAAAATAATAGATCAGTGCCATGGCTGGCAGTGCAATGCCTATGACGGACGCAGCCTTCCAGCCCCCCAGGTCATAAGCCCATCCTCCAGCCGCAGAACCCAGGGCTCCACCTGCAAAAAAGATAGCCATAAACAAACCGTTCAACCGGCTGCGCACCTCGGCTCCAAGGGCAAAAATCGCACGCTGGCTGAGAACCAGATTAGCCGACACGCCCATGTCCAAAAGAATCGCAGAAAAGACTAATATGGATACGGTAAACACCGAACGGGTATGAACCATGAAAGGCAGAGCCAGTGCAATGATAACTGCGGCCAAAGCGAGCCCTGTCGCCGTCCGAATCCAGCCCCGATCTGCCAGACGGCCTGCGATGGGGGCCGCAATCGCGCCGGATACTCCCGCTAAGGCAAACAATGCCACTTCCATTTGTGAAAAATGAAATGCAGGCCCTGTCAGTAACAGCGAAACCGTCGTCCAGAACAAGCTGAAGGTCCCAAATACAGCAGCATGATAAATGGCCCGGCGCCGCAGGATTGGCGTAGTTTTCAGCAGATGCCACATCGAGCCGATGAGCCTGGAGTAAGGTTCGTTTGTCACCGGCTTTCTGGCAGGAAGCGCCTTGGCCAGAACGAGAGCCAGGACAAAAATCAATACAGAGGATAAAACGAATACGGAACGCCAGCCCAGCAGATCAGCCACCATGCTGGACAGCGGGCGTGCAAGCATAATGCCCAGCAGCAAACCGCTCATGACATTGCCCACTACCCTGCCGCGGGATTCGTCAGGCGCAAGATGCGCCGCATACGGCACCAGAATCTGAGCCGCCACCGAGCCGATCCCGATCATTGCGGACGCAAGAAGGAACAGCGCGGCGCTTGGAGCCGCCGCCAGGGTAAGCAAAGACAGTATAGTAAGGAACAGTGCCCCTACCACCAGCTTCCTATTTTCAAGCACATCCCCCAAAGGGACGACAAACAGCAGGCCGATGCCGTAGCCAATCTGCGTCAGAGTAACAATCAGGCCCGCCGCTCCCGAGGATAGCCCGATGGACGAGCTGATTTCCCCCACCAAAGGCTGGGCATAATATAAATTAGCCACAATGATGCCACACGAGATGGCCAGAAAAAGCGTAAGCCACGTCGGAACAGATTTTATAACCGCTTGATTTCCCATTGAACTCATAAGAAGGGCTCCTTTACATTTTGATTTCATTTTACAGGAATGAATGTTCCGGAAAATTCAAAAAAAATATAGCTACAGCATTTCAATGACCGCAGCTATCATGTCTTCAGCCGCTCGCCTGTCACTTGTGGATCTGGCCACAACGTTTATGCCATGGTTCAAGTGAAGCAATAGGGATGTAAGGACTTTGATGTCTTTGTCTGGGCTGATTTCTCCGCTCTGTTGACCTTTTTTAAGAAGCTCATAAAATAACCGCTCAAGCTCATTCAGGCTTTCCCGGGTCAATTGGTGAAACTCCTGGTGAGGAGAATCGGCCGAGACGATCGTGTTTGTCACGAGACAGCCTTTAGGATAGGCTTCGTCATATGCGCCTGCAATATGCAGGTCAAAATACTGGCGGACTCCCTCTTTTACAGATGTGGCTTGCCGCAGAAGGGTCCGCTTCCTCTCCCAAACCTTCTTATAATGCTTAAAGGCCTGCACATACAGCGTTTCTTTGTCCACAAACGTTTCATACATGCTCGATCGGCTGATGCCCATCGCTTTGACCAAATCGGGTATGCTCGTTGCTTCATAGCCCTTTTCCCAGAAAACGAGCATCGCTTTATGCAGCACCTGTTCATAGTCAAATTCTTTGGTGCGTCCCATGATCATCCCTTCCTTCTCTTCGCTAATAACAGTATACATTTTCCGAAATGATCAGTCCAGTATTTTTTTAAAGGAGCCTAAAGATCAATTGATCTTTAGGCCAACGTGAGACGCTCCGTGAACGAAGCATTGCTGTATACCATCTCGAAATCATTACTGCCAATTAAGTTCGCCCGTGTAGGTTACCTGTTGGTCTCCTTCAATGATTTCGCCAATAATATAGCTTTCACAGCCTTTTGTTTGAAGATGCTGGCGAATCATTTGTACGTCATTTTTATCCGCCACCAGCGTAATTCCGACCCCCATATTGAACGTCTTTAGCATATCCTGATCGCTTACTTGACCATAATTTTTAATTATTTCAAATATTTTCATTATTTCCATCCGGTCAAGCTCGATCCGTGCAGAGGTGCCGGGTGGCAATATCCTGTTCAGATTTCCTGCGATGCCACCACCAGTGATATGAGCCATCCCCTTGATAACAGACTGAGGGAAAAGGTTTTTTAGCTCTTGATAATAACATTTATGCGGTCTAAGAATGGTCTCCATAAAGGACTCTCCTTCGATTTTCTCATCCATAATTTCCGGGCGAGTCTCCAAAAGCTTCCTTACCAAAGAATAACCGTTCGTATGAAGTCCGTTGGAAGCTAAGGCCAGCACAACATCCCCTATCTTGATTTGTGAACCATCAATAATTCTACTCTTGTCTACAACCCCGAGAACACTTGCATTAAGCATGTATTCTCCTTCCGGTAATACACGAGGCTGTTCAGAAGTCTCTCCGCCTATTAAGAGGCAATCTTGTTCCTTACAAGCATCAGAAATTCCACGAACAATACGAACAACAACATTTTTTTCCATTTTCCCACACAAAATAATATCCAGCACAACCTCCGGTTTAGCTCCCATGACAATGATGTCATTGATCAAATGGTTAATCAGATCGTAACAAATACTTTCAACCTTGTCTTCTTGAAAAGCGAGCAATTGCTTGGATCCCGGCTCTTCTGCTTTGAGAACTAATACTGGATTTTCGACACCTTCAAATCGAGCTTCAAATAATGAAGCAAACGCTCCGGGACGGTTTATTACCCGCGAATCAGATGTAATCATGCTCTCAGCCATTTCTTTTTTAGCAGCATCCGCGATATCGATGTTAACGCCAGATTTTTCATAAGACAGTTCATTTGACACGGTTACAGCCTCCTTGGTTACTCCAAAGTTGATTTTAAATAAATCTGTTCAATTTCGCATCTTTCACTTTGATTCAGCACATGCATCACTTGGTTTGCTACGTCGTCTGGGTTTAACGAAATGGGACGATCACCAGGTTTTTTATCGTTAAAGTAAGTATCAACGCGCCCTGGCCCAATGGTTGTTATCGTAATGTTTGTTCCTCTCAGTTCTTGTCTCACAGAATCTGAAAACCCTCGAAGCCCGAACTTCGAGGCACAATACAGACTCCCTTCTGCAAAACCAATATGATCCGCGTCGGAAGTAATATTGATGATTCTTCCGAAATTTTGCCGTTTCATATTTGGAAGCAGACGCTTTGTCAACAAAAATGGAATCGTTAAATTTAATTTAAGAAGCCTGTCCCAATCATTCAACTCTAATTGTTCCACTAAAGCAAATTTTCCACATCCTGCATTGTTAATCAGCACATCAATACCCTGCGACTTTTGCAACACCTGCTTGACTATTTGATCAGCACGAGAGATATCCGTCAAATCACAAGAGTATAAAGAGATGGATTTAGCCTGTTCTTCTGAGATATCGTTGGCGTTCTGAGTTATCGCATAAATGTTGTAGTTGTTCGCTTCTAACAATTCCCTCAGAATCGAATGACCAATTCCCTTGCTACATCCTGTTAGTAAAACAGATTTTGTCACTTGCCTCCACCTCCAGTACTTCATCTACTAATTTTTTGACTTTATCGCTAATTTCATTTTTGCTCACAAGTACAACTTTTGATTCATAGATAACTTTCTCCTCCGCTAAATTGTGTAAAGCGAGGGTATAACCCGTTTCGACACAATCCACGCAGCAATTATACAAGCTTGGTATCAGTGCCTCGCTGGAACCAGATATGCTATCAATAACCACATCTGTTTGATTGATTTTTTTAAAGAAATCATTTGCAATTCGGGGAAATTCGGTTACACATCGGATCGGAAGCTTTTGACCTAGTACCGGCTCGCCCTTCCCGCTTATTAAACTAATACGCGTATCGCACCAATCCAACTCTTTATGAACATGAAGTTCAATGTCGCTCTCATAAATCCATTCAGTAGAAGTAATTCCAAAATCCAAATTTCCAGATGAAATTAACTTTGGGATATCACGGTGCTTAAGCAAATAAAAATGAACTCTACTATTATCGAAAAAGTGTAATTTTTCCTTGTTTATATCATAATTTAAAAAGGTTTCAATTACAGAAATCGACTTATGCTTAACGACACCCTTAGGAAGACCAATTTTTATCAAGATTAAATTTCCTCCCGCAGAACTTCTTGAAAAGCTTCCAATACCTTCATAAGACCATTTTCTTCCCTGTATAAAGAACCGTTACGTTGTACCCAGCTATTCATATTGTTCTTGAACTCAATGATAGTGTTAGAAGATTGCAAACACTTCATCAAGTTAGCCTCAAGTTCAGAGGCATCGTTGGGTTCAAACAGCAAACCGTTGTATCCATGTTCAATGATTTTTATGGAACCCTCATTTCTCGTAGTAATAACCGGTGTGTTCATAAACATTGCTTCCAAAAGAACTGAACTAAAATTACCTTTTAATCTAGCGTCTATCAACAAAGTGGACTTTTTCAACAAGTAACCCACATTATTTCGATCTAAATATCCGAGAAACGTTACCGCATCTTGAATGCCTAATCGCTTCACTTTATTCTCAAGGGATTGCCTATGTACTTGCTGCGGATGATCATCTTGACCAGCAATCAGCAGTCGACAAGGAATTTTCTTAATAAGAATAGAAAAGGCATCCAAAATGGTCGAAATTCCTTTTTCAGGACTGAAGCAAGAGTTTATTGTTGCCAATATAGGCAGATCTTCCTTGAATGCAACTGTTCCCTCCTCGAATATTCGGCTATCCAAAGGCATAGGAATTTCATTAATTTTATCTATAATGGAAGCATTGGGAAACATAAGACTGATTCGGGCTTTGATTTGCTGATCGGTAACCAAAATTCGGCTTGCGTCCAAAAAACTTTGATCAATTAGCCATTTAATTCTGTGGTCATGCTCATAACCTAAATTAATATCCCTACCAAAGCTGGATACAACATAGGGAATTTTAGTTAGCCCAGAAACTACGTAAGCACCGAAGCTATTAAAAGAACCATAATGTGCATGGATAATATCCAGGCCTACTTCTTCATGCAATTCTAATAGATAATTTATGATTCCCGACAATGATTTTCCGTAATCGACGGAACTGACAGTTCTGTCATCTATTACGGGATGTTCCAGTAAGCCGGCGTTGATCTTGACGTACGGTAAAAGATCCGAATCCAGATCAAGTGGCATTTTGCTACCGAGAAGATATGCTTTATGACCTTGAGCATGTAAAAAGGTGAACAAGTTTTTTGCGTATATTACACTTCCCGAATTGTAGGAAAGATCAGAAGAAGGAATTATGGCAATTCTCATGAATATATCCTCGATTGAAAGTATTGACCTACAACATTGGCGCAGTCAGGGTTTTGAATATCCGCGCTTAAATAATAAATTTTGTTATTCCTCAGTAACTGTCGGATTAAAGATATTTCTTTTACTAGAAAACTCATCCTTTTACTAAAACTTTCAGTCATATTGTAATCGAACAAATCTTCTTTCAAATCGTAATTCCCCGTTGCTCCACCGAAATATAACAAGAACGAAAACGCCATATCAAAATCAAGCTCCGAGCAGTGAAAGTTTCCTTCGCGGTTGAAATCAACAACATAGATATTCACAAGCTTTCCGTTTGCAATTCCGACGTTATCGCACAGTTCATACGTTTCATTGCCATCCGACCTTCTGATCCTTTTCCAACTGTTAATTGCCCATACCTGTTCATCTTTGATCATCGCGTGAGTGTTACCCACATGATTAAATCCCACTTGGGCTAAATAAGAAGCTAACGTTGTTTTACCACTTTTGCCCCGACCAAGCAGTAAAATGGCACGACCCTCTTTAATGAGCGTGGTAGCTTTTAAATGGAGTGCATCATAACGCAGTGCCATTATTGTAAAGACATACTTCATTGCATATGTCCAAATAATTTTGTTGTAACCATCCGGTGATTCATAATGCAATGAAATGCTAAGCGTATCTTTTTCGGACTTCATCTTAACCGACATTCCGTGATGATGGCCTAGATAGATACCGCGCCGGAGCATCTCTTGACGATAGGAAGCCACCCCATCCCCATCTCCATCCCCTGTATTTATCTTCAATGTGAACAGACTGTCGGAAAACTTCCGATTGTATGAAGCGTGTCCTAGCACGGAAGATCCTAGATAATCCGGACTGGTGGAAGTAATACAAAGTTTCCCAAATGGCATTTCGACTAATCTACTATACATGTTCCTCCTCCGTCTGCACAAAGATCTCCGTACTCGCATATTTCAGCTTTCCATAGACCTTTATTTGGCGGTCAAATTCTTTGAAAAACGTTTCTCGTAAAGCATCGGATATTTTAATATTCATTATATTGCCCAAGCAAAAAATCCACGCCATTAAATCACCAAGTTCTCCTGAAATCTCTTCTTTAGTTTTACCTTTTCGGATTGCAGCAACCACTTCTCCAAGCTCCTCCACCATCCAAATAATCGATTTATCCAAGTCGTAGCGACCATAGACTTGAAGTGAAGCGTCTTGAATGTTGTCCAACTCAACTATTCGTTCTTCAATATTTGTCCAATCCATGAGTCCCACCCTAAGATAATAATTTAATTTCGATCAATCGATTTAACGTTTGAATCTGCATAGCGGTATGCTCAGTTATTTCGCTCAGCAAACACTTCATAGAATCCGTATAGGTTTGCCGATGTTCTTCAAAATAACTCAAAAAGTAAGAGTACATGCTCAAGTAGCTATTCTTGTAGGTATTGGTCAAATCAAATGTTTTAATATACTCTCTTCCCCAACTATTTAAACGAAGCTGTTGAATTCTGTCGTCCTCAATTTTAAACTTTTTTGCAGCGGTAAATCGGTAAATCAGTTTCGCTTCATCAATAAGAATCAAAGCCCTTCTTAATTGATCACATTCGAAAGTACAGTTTAACGATTTTTTTAAAAGATAGTATACGGATGCGTCATCCATAATGTAAAAATGATATGTAAATTCGCCCCTTTCTTTCAACACCTGATCAATCGCATAAAGCCCCAACAGAATAACCTCGCCACTATCTCCCATAGTAGATTCCAGATCAACACGCAAGTTCGGATCCTGCAAAACTTTATACCTATCGATAGGATTCAATTCCTCGAAGTGCTTTTCATATCTTGGAAGTACTGACATAGAGTTCTCTCCTTATATGAAATTTATAAACACAAAGAGGTTTCACAATAGTGAAACCTCTTTGGTATACGACAAAGAAACTGTGCGACAGTTTCTTTAAATACGCTAGGATTCACTCATAGTCCATTATTTACGGTAATGGGTAGAAACACTCAAACCTTATTTTCGAGCATATATGAGCTAATATGTATGTTAATGCAATTAAGTCCACTTCAAATACTATCCTTCTTATCTACTTATGTCAATCATTTCCTTGAGATGCACCTTAGGATACCATAAGCAAAGATTAGAAATTTCTGCTTATTCCTGTAGTGACATATCCAGATTACAGAATGCAAATTTTAAGTAGTTTGGTGGAGCTCATCTTGTAAAAAACTTAAAATCGTGAAAATACTCTCTCAAATGAGGTATGGTGAAAATGAATATTACTTAATTTATACCCGCAGTTTTGGAAACATTTATGGAAACATTCCTCTTGACTTGTCCTATGTTAAGTATATATTATGAATGCGTAGATGGAAGGAGGTGGAAAGCATGTCCTCTGTGCCTTTTCCAGTAAAAACCAGAAAAAAAGGTAAATAACCACCCAGAAGCAGTTGAAACATGAATCGACTAGTCTCCGTGAGGTGTCCCTCAGCATTGAGGGACATCTTTTAATTGAGTTAGCAAGAAATTGATTTGTAATTGCTGAATCTGTTACAAGAGTACTTTTATCATAGAGATACATAGATATCGTTCGAGAAATTGCTCTGCGAAGTTAGATATACTAAACTCTTAGACTACGAGGTGGCATATGAATAATTTAGAAAAAATCTTTATGTCTGCCATAACATATCAGACAAGTAATCTGGATTATCACAATTTAATTGGGCTTATTGAACAAATCGATATAGACGATCTCATTCATGCCGTCCAAAAATCAAAGATTTGCTCTCAGTTCTATGAGTTTTTATCTCATATTCGTGTGTATAATGACAGTTATCAAAAATCATCAAAAATAGATCAATGTCTTAATAAACTGACCTCCCTCGGTTTTGGGAGAATCGAAAGAAAGAAAAAAAATCAAACTTTAGAACGTGCACTAATTGAGGTACTGGAGGCTACCGAGCAAGCAGCTGTAGCAGCTCTTGTCGTAAAAGGAAGCAGCATTCCTTTTTTGTTACCTAACTATAAGGTACGAGATCAAGCTGATATTGATATTGTTGTACAGGACTTAAACTCACTATGGTTATTACTTAGAGAATTATTTGGCAAGGGTTATGTTGAATCACTTGAGGAAAACGCGTGGATTAAGCTGTTCAAAGGTCCTCAGCCATATTGGGGAGCTCATTTTACTGTCAAAGGCGAAATCGAAATTGATATTCATACTCATTCAATGACGTTTGGTCAGGGACAAATGTTGACAACTCAGTTGTGGCAACGGAAGATGAGTACGGATTTAGATGGGCATTTGCTTTTTTATCCGACACCTGAGGATGCTTTTCTCTTCTTGGTAGCACATGGATATCAAGAGGGGCATTTCACAGTCAAGGATGCTTCTGATGTCTACAATCTTCTGCTAGTACATAATGATGAATTTGACTGGGATTATATAGCCAGCCAAGCCGATAAAAATTCATTACACCGAGGAATCATAAGAATTCTTTCTTTGTTAAAAAGCTACAGTGATCTTCAAATACCTTGTGAAATGGTTATTTGCGAAGAAAATTTCCCAATTATTCCATTTGATGATGAGGATATATTTGTCCAATATGAAATGGAGTTTGATTTCGCCCGCACAAATAACGACATAAATTACGCAATAGACATGATTAATAAGAAAAAACAATGGCTAGACATCGTGCACATCATCACCTGTGAGAATGCGGATGCTGACAAAGAACGGTTGCAAGAAAGACTTGAACGTAGACATATATTGGAGGGATTAGAATTGGGCATTCAAGTGCTACTTTTCCCGCTTAGAAGATTGTCTAGTGACACCGGATATTTCCCTAGTAAAAAATGGTGGATAAACGAATTCAAAGAGATAAAATTAGCTGATACAAATACCTATGTAATCCCGGTTGGGGACACTACCGAGCTAATTTGTACACCTTCGGGTTTCTATACTACGACACGTACTATGTTTTTTTACGAAGAAGATCTTGATGATCTGCATACGGTTGCACAAAGTATTTTAGATAAATTCCCTAAATAAAAGTCGCTATTCTTCTTTAAATCTCAAAAAAACATTATATTCTAAATAAAATTAACTTAGCAATCTAGGTTTAATGACATTTACAATTTCACCAGCTAGGAAAAAATCACCTTAAGCTAGGGGGGAAGAAGTTGCGAGCACCTTTACTTCGTAATACTGAATTAATGTCTAAAACAATGAAACCACTTTGGAAAAATCGAGATTTTGTACTCATTTGGATGGGAACTTCTATATCTGGATTGACATTTCAATTTTATCTAATTGCACTGCCGCTAATTATTTTTGACCATACTAAATCAGCACTTGCAATGAGCATCATGCGTTCGGTTGAGGTTATACCAAACGTACTACTTGCGGCTGCAATTGGAGTTCTAGTTGACCGGTATTATAGAAAACATATCATGCGATGGTCCATAGGCGTTCAAATTTCCGCACTACTGGTCCTCTTATGTATAATTTTATTACATATAGACCAACTTTGGGTGGTCTACGTGGTCGCATTTCTAGTAGGTGCCGCCGAATATGCGTTTTGGAATGCATACCATAGCACACTGCCACTCGTCGTCTCAAGAGAACAATTAACCTCTGCTAACGCCTCGTTAATATCTATTGAATCGACTATCAATGTTGCTGGTCCAGCCATTGCGGGTTTCATTCTTTCACTGGTTAGTTATTCAACAGGAATTATTGGTAGCATATGTGGTCTGACTCTGCTTTATATTATGGTCAGTTTCACGGATATTCCGCAGACCAGTGCACCAAAAACTCAAAAGACTGGGTTTCTGGCTGAGTTTGTTGAAGGATGGGCTCAACTAATCTCAACACCATCTCTTCGAATCATGACTACAATGATTCTATTTGTAAACATTGGTTCAGCCATTGCCGGTGGAATCATGCTCTTCTATGCACGCAACGATTTACACGCCTCTGCGTTAGGCGTTGGAGTAATTTATGCTTCCATAGCGTTTGGCACGATGTTGTCCGGTCTTATTGCGAAACCTAGCCGACGTTTATCTGGCAGGGGAACATTGATGCTCTTTTCAGTTCTTATCGCCGTCGTTGGTCAGATAACCATGTTCTTATCCACAACATGGGTGATGCTAGCTTGGGGTATGTTCTTTATGGGCTTTTCGGCGGGATTCACCAACATTCACTATTTCACTTTACGACAGGAGCTTACTCCAAATCACCTTCTTGGTAGAGTTGCAGGGGCCTCTTCAATGGTTACGAAATTGGCGCTTCCTGTAGCTTATCTTGTATCAGGGATTTTGGGAAGTTGGATCGGAGCAAACTACATGTTTTTAATGTCTGCTTGTGTACTCATGCTCATTTTTTCATATGGGTTAGTAATTAGATTGTGGAAATATATATAAATATACAAAATTGGGTGCGACGAATTTACATCTTCTTTTAACGGCTCAATTTAGAAATTAGCGGTTGATTTTTTAACCCAACAAACGATGCCGATTACATTCGATTAAAATACCCGCTTTGTAACACTTACGATTACGTGTGAAATAGTGTCGACGCTGGTACGCTTTGATTCGATTATGCCGTCCTTCTACGGTGGCATTGGTCCAGCTGCAGCGGTGGTAGTTACGATCTCTGTTTCCCAATTCTTCATGGTTCTCAAGGCGCTTCGAACCACTTCATGATCGATGTCTTCTCCCTGCCGACACCAACGGGCAAAACCAAGACAGGCCACATGTACATCTGGCGAATGGTCATATCAGTGGGAGAAGGCTTCTTTCTATTCCCAGGCCTTGCGTAGCAATGGCGAGAATTCAAGGAGTTGGTTTAACTGGACTTTGCTCTTTTCCGTCAGAGTATCGATGGGCGGGTTCAATAGTCGATGATAGATTTTTAAAAGCGCCTTAGCCTGCGATGCAAGCGTAGACTGCACGGACTTTCGAACCGCCTGAACACTTTCAATGACGTAGCCGTGAACGTGAGACCGGTCAGCAATACGGATCGCCTCTGGAAAACATTCGCTAATCCAGGTGTGATATGCCTGTGCCAAATCCATGACAACCACCCTCGGTTTCGAATCATATGGCGCTCCATCCTGACGTTACATTTCGCCCCCTGCTGAGGTGAACTTTAATTTTTTTCCCTTTCGATTTTTGCAGGCGGATTGAGCAAGCAACGAAGCGCACACGCTAGAACAGAGCAAATCCATATCCTATTGTTCCGCCCAATCCACCATTTGCACGAGTGTCCGGTCAGCATGTCCGTCACGATCATTTGGACAACTTCACCTGAACTCACCTTGCATTGGGTATCGTAAGGACTTTCGCATCCATCGTCTAGGGAATCCGTATGTCCTTCATCATTAGGTTGATCAGATTCAAGTATCCCTACGGGTGGACAGCTTCGATCCATATAGGTGATTGCGTGGAAGACCTCCGTACGTTAATTCTTTGTAGAGAGATTCGACACACCCCCGCCATTTCTTTTTTGATCGAAAATATCTTCTACACGCTCTTATTAAAGATACGAAATGTGAGATTCATGGATCCGGCTCCTTATTTTAAAAGAAATAGCTTTTCCCCTCTTCCGCCATAATATCAATGGGAGCAAGTCCCGGAGCCTCTATCCGGCAGCAGGGTCCGTCCGCCGCACATTCAATGACCATCTCCGTAACGAGAGCCCCCGACCATTTGAAGCTGATTGTGAACCCTCCCCGGGCGCGAAGCCCTCTGACTTCTCCTTCGCTCCACTTCCGGGGCAGGGCGGGAAGCAGCCGGATCACGCCGGTGTGGCTTTGCAGCAACATCTCGGCAATGCCCGCAGCACCTCCGAAATTGCCGTCAATCTGGAACGGCGGATGGTTATCGAACAGGTTGGGCAGAGTGGAATGATCGAGCAGAGCCATTACATTTTCATACGCCTTCTCCCCATCCTGCAGCCGTGCCCAGAAATTAATAATCCAGGCCCGGCTCCAGCCGGTATGCCCGCCGCCACTGGCCAATCTCCGTTCCAGCGTCACACGGGCGGCGGCTGTCAGCTCCGGGGAAGGCCTGGTTGTGAAAGCATCGCCGGGATACAGGGCAAATAAATGCGAGATATGGCGATGTCCTGGCTCAGCCTCCTCATAATCCTCCATCCACTCCTGGATTTGGCCGTGCTTGCCGATTTGCGGCTTGGGCAGACGCTCCAGAGCTGCGGACAGCTCTGCACTGAATTCCTGATCTCTCCCCAAAATTTCCGCACTTTGGATACAGGCCGTGAACAAGGCATCAATAATCTGAAAATCCATGGAGGCCCCGGCACAGAGAACCCCCGTCTCCCCACCAGGCAGAATATAGCGGTTCTCGGGTGAGACGGACGGACAGGTGATCAGCCGGCCTTCCTGATCCGCAATCAGGTAATCCAGCAGGAACACCGCAGCCTCCTTTATCGTATCGTAAGCCTGCTCCAGGAAACGCTTGTCCTGACCGAAGCGGTAATGCTCCCACAGATGCAGGCACAGCCAGGCCGCTCCCATGGGCCAGAAGGATGCTGGCAGATAGGTGTCCTGGGGCGCCGTATCTGCCCATATATCCGTGTTATGGTGGGCAGTAAACCCTCGGCAGTCGTACATAACCCTGGCCGTAATCCTTCCCGGCTCTCTCATCCGTTCGATCAACTCAAACAAAGGCTCATGGCATTCGGCCAGATTGCAGAGCTCGGCAGGCCAGTAGTTCATCTGGGTGTTAATATTGATTGTGAATTTGCTGTCCCACGGAGGAAGGAAGCTGTCATTCCATATTCCCTGCAGATTGGCTGGCAGTGATCCCGGACGGCTGCACGAAAGCAGCAGATATCTGCCGTAATGGAAATAGAGAGCCACCAGCCCGTGATCCTCATCCCCCTGGCGGACAAGCTCCAGCCGTGCGTCTGTAGGAAGGTGGCTCTTATCCGGGTTCGCCGGCAGCGTCAGATTGACCCGTCCGTACAGGCTGCGGTAATCGGAGACATGCCGCTCCAGCAGCTCGGGATAAGGCAGACCGGTTAATCCGCTCAACTGTTGCTTGCAGTGCTGCTCCGGATCCTCATAACGGAACGTGGTTCCTGCAGCAAGCAGCAGGGTGACCGAATCGGCTCCTTCCACCAGCAAATGCTCACCGATGGTCCGGGAGCTTCCACCTTCGCAGACCGCCTTCAGCACAGCGCAAAATACGCTCCCGCCCTGTCCGCCGCCCTCTCCTTTCATCACGAGGCCGCTCTGTTCCCATTTCTCCGTCTTCTCCAGGTATCTCCACTGCTCACGATCAAACCGGGCTTTCAATGAGACTGCCCGCTTCTTGTCCGCCGTGAGACGAATGACGATGGCCTGATCAGGATAACTCGCAAAAATCTCCCTCGTGTATGTTATTTCACCTATTCGATAATGGATTCGGCACAGTCCCTGCTGCAAATCAAGCTCACGGACGTATCCGGTGCAGGGCTGGTCATGCTCCCTGAAGGTCAGCAGCAGATCGCCCAAAGGCAAATAATGCCGCTGGCATTCCGGCAACCCTGGGAGCGCCAGGGAAGCCAGCTCCTCCGCCTCCCGCAGCCGTCCTTGCATGATCATCTCACGCAGCTGCGGCAAATGGGGAAGCGCATCACGGTTGTTGCGGTCGCGCGGCCCTCCGTACCATACGGTATCTTCGTTCAATTGGAGCTTTTCCGCCTCCGTGCCGCCGAAAATCATCGCCCCCAGCCGCCCGTTTCCCACCGGCAGCGTCTCGTTCCATTCCGCCGCAGGCCGGTCGTACCACAATCGGTGCATCTGTTCCATCTCCATCAAGTCTCTCCTTTCCGGTTAAAGCCTCTTTTCCATACTCGTAAAACGACTAAGCATTGCCGCTGAAGAATCGGGAGCATTCTCCTTCGCCCCACACTCCGATAGCGCTTTCAAAAAAAACGATTCAATAACATTGTACAACCCAAGATTTGTTAATGTAATAGCTGTATCCATAATTTTTAGAATAATTTTAAGACTGTTTTATTACGGAATACAAGTACAAAAGTGCATGAAGCTTTTTTTTGCATCATGCACTTTTTCAAAAAAAAGTATGTAATTGTATTACAGGAAAGCCGGTGGTTTGAATTCCACTACGTGCTCGTCGTTTTTTACGATAAAAATACCATTCTGCTCCAGAATCAGCCTATAGCAATGGACGCTGTGAGCCGTTTGCCTGACGGTATAGCTCCAGGTTCCGCTAACCTTTTGCAGGATTCTCCACAGGATCTCATCCACCAGCTCAGCCTTCAATATGGGATTATTCCGGTTGACCTGGCACCGGATCAGCAAATTCAGATTATTCCGATTCAGAACCTGAGACTTAAGCGCCCCGTATCGATCAGACAGGATGGCTTTCAGGTTCTCGTCCATCTCACTGCCGCTTCCTTCGGCCAGCCGAAAATGCTCCTCTAAAAGCTGCTGGTGAAATTCCATATCCAGTTGGCCAATTTCCTTCTTCTGAACCGACACGTTGATAAATTCCTTTCTCTTGGCATCAGGTAAACAAACAGACTAAAAACGGTGACTTAAAAAATAGACGAGCAAAACGGTGAAATTGTTCCACTATTTTTCGAATTCACACTTAAAAAAATATTGGAAATTGCCATCTAACAAAAGAAAAACGCTATTCTTTCCTATGTTCCAGAAAAGAATAACGTTTTTGGGGTGTGGGTGTTACAACGACCCTTTATCAAGAATCTGTTAATGTTTGTTTTCGAGCAGGTTGGCGCGATGGAACAAAGCAGAACCACGCCGCAACAAGAGCTAATGTAGCAAATACGACAGATCCCAATACGGAGTCCGATACAGCATGTGCGAATTGCATCTTTGAAGATTGATCCGAACCGATAGCTGCTTCAAATACGGTTATGAGTACAGCCAAACCTAACGAGGAACCGCTGTGATGCGCGACATTAATCAGACCCGAAGCTGCACCGTTATCTTGAGGATCCACATCTGAGAGACCCAGAACGGTAAGCGGTTGGATGGCCATTCCGGCGCCAATGCCGATGATGGCCAAGAGGATGAACATTTGCGGAAAGAATTGAGCTTGCACGGAGACGATTCGGCTCAGCCAGAGTGTACCCATGATGCAGAGCAGCAAACCGGCTATCAGGACTTTCCTATTTCCATAACGTTGCACCAACCCAGGTATTAGATACATCATCCCGAATTGGGCTACTGTAAACGGCAGGAAGGCTAAACCCGCTTCAAGCGAGCTGAAAGCGAGGACGTTTTGCAAATATTGAGGGATAAAGAAAAAGAGTGAAAAAGTCCCGCATACTAATAGGAACCTTCCAAGATAAGCCCCGGACCGCTGGCGGTTCGCAAACAATCGGAGAGGGACGATTGGCTCAGCCGCTCGAGATTCAATAAAAACGAACGCAACTAACAAAACAATCCCCGCTGCAAGTGAAATCCATGTTTCGGGTTCCCCCCAACCGCGATCGGCAGCTTGAACAAAACCGTATACCAACGCAGTCATGCCGATTACGGAAACAATTGCACCCCAAAGATCAAAACGTCCGGTCCTCGTACCTGTTTGCTGAATAAACCTCTGTACCAAATACAGCAATGCAATTCCAATGGGTACATTGATAAACATCCCGACACGCCAGGAAATAAAATCAGTGAAAAATCCGCCAAGAAGGAGACCGACACTGCCACCTCCGCCCGCAACCGCGCTGTACATCGCAATCGCCTTAGCACGTTCCTTCGCCTCTACAAAGCTCGCTGACAGCAATGCTAGTGCAGCAGGTGTTGCCAAAGCCGCCGCAAAGCCTTGGAATGCACGGGAGACAAGCAAAAATTCAGCTGTCGGCGCCAATCCAGCCAGCATAGAAGCAAGCGAAAATAATCCAATGCCTACACTAAGCATTCTTCTGCGCCCCATAAGATCCCCTGCCCGGGCACCGAGCAACAAGAAACCGCCGAACGGCAAAATGTAGGCATTTTGGACCCAAGTCAAGCTGGTTGCCGTCATATGCAGCGACCGACCGATTTGAGGTAATGCCGTTACCATAATGGAGGAGTCAAGCACAACGATAAGTTGACATGCGATGATAATTATTAAAATAATCCATTTTGACTGTTGCATAAACATGTTCCTTTCCTTTTACGAAGATACTGTTCTGATGAATAGTATGGATGGAATGAGCGGAAGGAGGTAGACCGTTTCTGCTTAAAAATTGCCTAAAGCTGCAAGTTTCTTTTTTTACATAGTTCAATTGCATTGCAATCTTTTTTAGTGGCGGTATAATTTTTTAGATAAGGATGGGGGGATGGAATACATGTGGGAACAAGGTCTGGATAGCCGAACTATCCATGGACAGAGCATTTCTATTCATAAGAAAGCGTTGGATCAGCTCATTGCCATGACGGATCGGATTACCCTTGCGGATGGACGGACGCCAACCATCGTTCCGTTTCTTTCCATTGTTAGAAGCAGTCGCGAGACGCTGCGGAGTCCAGGTGTTTTGACGCCTTCTTTTTGTCTGATCCTTCAAGGGACTAAGAAGATCTACCTTGGTCAAGATATTTTGCATTACTCAGCGGGTGATTATTTGGCGTCGCTGATCGATATGCCGGCTTCCTCCCAAGTCATCGGCGCTACGGAACAATCGCCTTATATCAGTTTGCGTATCGATTTTACGACACAAGAAATCGCTTCTGTGGTCATGGAGGCGGAAATCGTCACGGAACCAAAAGGGAAAGATCTGCGTGCCGGAGCCTTCATCGGAAAATCGGATGCCGAGCTGCTGGACATATTTTTGCGGTTACTGAAGTTAATCGATAAGCCTAAAGAAGTTCGATTTCTGTCCGAGCTGATCAAACGGGAAATGATTTTCAACTTACTGTCAGGAGATTATGGGCACTTATTTTTCCAAAAGGTGTTCTATGATCAAATAACAGACGGAATCGGAAAGGCGATCCATTGGATCAAAGAAAATTACGCAAGCTCTTTTACCGCCCAGGAACTCGCAAAATCCTGCAACATGAGTACCTCCGGACTGCATCATAAATTCAAAGCGGTAACGACAATGGGGCCCTTGCAGTACCAGAAGCAGCTCCGCCTTCTTGAAGCAAGGCGCCTCATGTTGAGCGGTCCCGTGGGGGCAACGACGGCGGCTTTGAAAGTAGGCTATGAAAGTCCGTCGCAATTCAATCGGGAGTACCGGAGGTTTTTTGGTCTGCCTCCTCTGCAAGATATCAAAGCGGTGCGGAAAACTTCTTACGCTGGGGGATTCGAGGATAGTTTGTAAATCATGGAACGATAATAATCCAAGAAAAGGTCTCCTAATACGCCGACTTAGAGAATTAGACTACCGCAACTATTCGGAAGAGGCTGTCGAGCGGTTGAGGCTCATCAAGAATTTCCAGTCCATCGGCTGTTCGCTGGCCGAGCTGAAGGTAGCTTTGCAGGATTGCGACACCAATATGAGCACCACTCTGCAGATTATAGATTGGATTCGCAGCAAGAAAAAGGAGATCGAAAGCAAGAAGGAAGAATACGACCAAATGCTGGACACCCTTAACAAGATGCTTGAGTACAAGACTCTACTCATAGACGATCCGCAAAAAGCTCAAGAGCTGCAAATGACTTGGTATACCAGCTCATCCAATTAAGCTGCTTGGAAGCTGGGGTATTACCCAGGATAAAAAACATATTTCGGATTCTTTATCCTATTCCCTGACCTTAGCCACCATCCCTGAACGAAAGGGATAATCGTACAAGGCATTGCGTAAGGACAGCAAGACACGTAACCCTGGCGACCCGCCGCTCCCCCCTGATCAAAAGGGATCATCGTGCAAGGCATCGCGCAGGGCCACCTCAATCTTGATATAAAATATTCAGAAATAAACCCGCAGCACCATATCCTCTGAAGGCTTCCGGACGGAGCTATCCACTTCAACAAGTCTTATTTGATCCTGGCCATCCGGAACAATGACAGGTGTCACGACAGAGAATCCAGCCTGACGAATTTTGTCCATATCGAATTCCAGGAGCAGCTGTCCTTTTTTGACCTTGTCTCCGGTTCCCACATGTGCCTGAAAGCCATCGCCTTTAAGAGAAACTGTATTCATGCCGACATGGATCAATAATTGCGTGTCGGTTGTTTTATGTTGAATGATAATGGCGTGCTTGCTTTTCTCCATAATATGGGCGATCGTGCCGTCAAACGGAGCGACAACCCGGCCTGTGTCAGGAAGGATGGCAAATCCTTCTCCCATGGCCTTGGAGGAAAACGCCTCATCCTCCACTTCCGCAAGCGGCACAAACTGGCCGGATACTGGCGATGATACTTCCAGAATCTGCACTTCTTCACTTTTTTTCTTACGTCCAAACCCAAACATATTGAAACCTCCCACTTCTATAACGATTACGATGACTTGAAAATAGATTGTATAACAGTAATATAAGTATCATGAACCAACGACCAGGGGGATAAGCATGTGAACAAAACAGAATTTATCATCCACGACTTGTTAAGCAAAATCTATCAAAACCACTACCCCGACTCGAAGCTGCCGACGGAACGAGAGCTTGCGGAGCTGTATCATGTTTCAAGATACACGATTCAGGAATCCATCAAAAAATTGAAATACATGGGCCTCGTTAAAGTCGTGCAGGGATCAGGCATTTTCATCGGCAAGAACATCCAGACGAGCCCGCTGATCTATAACTCTTTGACGGAAAATCCATACTCCAACATCCAATCCAAAGTGATCGAGCTGCAAAAGCAGCCTGCCACGTCCGCAGACCAGCAGATTTTCGGAATCACAAGCAGCGACGAGGTGTGGGTGCTTCAGCGTGTAAGAATTGTGAACTATCAAACGGTGCAAATCGAGCTGTCCCGGCTGCCTGTTGCTTTGTTTCCCATTTTCACTCCCAAGGATGCCGAAAACTCCATTCAATCCTATGTGCAGAAGCATAAGTATACAATCTCTCATTACCTCAATACCTATGAGGCGATCGCGCTTAACAAAGAGCAAGCCATGCTCCTGCAGCAAAAGCGAAAGAGCCCGGCCATGAAAATAGCAAGCCGCGGCCTGCTCAGCAATGGAAGGATCTTCGAGATCAGTGAGATCGTAGCCATTGACTATAGATGCACGTATTTGACCGCATTTAATAACGAGCATCATAAAAGAAGAAACTCATAGTTTAAGGAGTCATCAGTGTTCCGTCCGGCAGCCTTGCCTGTGTCCATTCATGCGGCCTGTATTCCACCGGATACTTCTTCGCCTGCTCCTCATTGAACTCCACCCCCATTCCCGGTGTTTCCAGCGGGTAGATGTAGCCGTTTCTGGCATCGATGATCGGCGAGAAGACACTGCGCGTATTCTCCTTGATCGGAATATTTTCCTGGATGGCGGCACTGTGCAAATGAATATTCAGATGTGTGTTCACAGCGATGCCAATTGGAGTGATATCCGACGGCGTATGCCAGGCGATTCTGACGCCAAATGCTTCGCACAAAGCTCCCAGCTTAAGTGCGGGCGTAATCCCCCCGATTTGCGATACATGGCAGCGGATAAAATCGATCTGCCTGTGCGCAATCAGACTTCTCCATTCCAGCGGATTGTTGAACAGCTCCCCGGTGGCTATGGCCGTTGAGGTTTGGGAGCGAATCTGGCTTAACCACTCGTTCTGATCCGGCGGTAAAATGTCCTCGACAAAGTAAGGCTTATAACGTTCCAGGTCTTTGGCAAACTGTACAGCCTGATTCGGGAAAAGCCGCTCATGCACATCATGCAAAATATGAAACCGGTTCTGGTACTTAGACCTTAGCTGGGCAAACATCTCAATGGTTGTCTGCATATATTCATCCTGGTCATAATAAGACCCCTTGGTGCTGTTATCCGGGGTGTGCAGACTTGAAGGATTCCCCCCATAAAAGCCAAGCTGGCAGCGGATATGCTTATACCCCTGTTCGAGAATGGCATCAATCTCCCGGTACAAATCTTCGATATTGTCCGCAACAGCATGCGTATATGCGGGTATGGCATCCCTCGCTTTACCGCCAAACAGCTGGTACAAAGGCATGCCGGCGATTTTCCCCTTGATATCCCACAGAGCCATGTCTACCCCGGAAACCGCATTATTCAGGATGGGACCATTACGCCAATAAGAGTTGACCATCATCAGATGCCATAAGTCCTCGATGTTGTTCGCGTCTCTGCCAATCAATATAGGTTTAAGATACTCTTCAACGACGAGTTGCACAGCCTTCGGGCGTTGCTGGAAAGTGGCGCAGCCATATCCAATCAGATGATTGTCTGTAGTCACTTTCACAACTACCAGGTTATGCCGATCCGGCTTAAGCACAAAACATTCCACGTTCGTGATAATGGAAGGGTTCATAGGTCTCCTCTTTTCTACGAAATCTAGGTTTATTGAAACATGTTTTGAAATGCGGAAGCAATTTGGCAAGGTAAAAGGTCAAAATATCAAAAAATATCAGTCCAATTTATCAGAAAAGTCTAATTAAACCCTTGTGTATCAAGGGATTTGCGAAAAACCTGGTTTATTTTGGACTGCTTTTATTTGATAAGCCTTTGTGATAGCATTCAGTAATGTAAACGGAACCAACACATATTTCGAGGACAGGAGAATTTTGGATGAGCAAAGTGAAAACGGTACAAGACATCATTACCGGGGTCGGCGGAGAGGACAATATTGTAAACGCTTGGCACTGCATGACAAGACTCAGGTTTGATCTGAAAGATAAAAGCAAAGTAGATATTGAGAAGCTTAAGGAACTGGATCCCGTTTTGGGCGCGCAATTCAATCAAGACCAATTCCAGATCATTCTTGGTCCCAAGGTTGCGGAATATTATAATGCTTTGGCCGGTGAGCTCAAGCTGACGGACGTGCAGCAGGATGGGGAAAAAAGCGAAGAGAAAAAGAAGGGCTTTGTTACCCTCTTCATGAACATTGTATCCGGCGTATTCGGGCCTATCGTTCCAGCCATCGCCGGTGCAGGCTTGATTAAGGGACTTATCGCGGGGCTGATCGCTCTCGATATTATTTCGGATAAAAGTGAAACGGTGCAAATCATTAACATGATGGCGAGCGGAGTGTTCACGTTCCTGCCGTTCTTCCTGGCAGCCTCGGCCGCCAAAATTTTTAAAACCAATGAGTATCTGGCAGTCGCCATCGCCGCTACCATTATGTTTCCAACGATGGTGGATGCGGCCAAAGCCGGGGAGCTTTCGTCGTTTCATTTTCTAGGCTTTATCCCTATTCCAGTATTTAACTATACCGGCACAGTCATCCCCATTATCTTTGCCGTCTGGGCGATGAGCTATATTCACAAAATCGTTAACCGATTTATGCCGGAAATACTGAAAACCGTCGTTACACCAACCTTGACCTTGTTTATTTCCGGTTTTCTCGCATTATCCGTGATCGGTCCTATCGGTATTTACCTGGGTAATGGTCTGGCTTGGCTCGTGCAAGGCTTGTTTGACATCTCTCCCATTCTTGCAGGCGTTGTTGTTGGTGCGATTCGACCATTGGCCGTCTTCACGGGTATGCACCATGCCATGACTCCGATTGCTTTGCAAAACTTTGCAACACAAGGCTACGATATGTTGATGCCTATGATGTGTATGGCTAACTTCTCGATCGTGGGTGCAACCTTTGCCGTGTACTACAAGGTAAACACAGCCAAGGAAAAAACCATTATCGTGTCTGCTGCCGTTTCCGGGCTTCTGGGCATTACGGAACCCGCATTGTTCGGGGTACTGTCCAAGTACAAAAAGGCTTTTCTGGCCGCCATCATCGCCAGCTCGGTTGCTTCCGCGTTCATCAGCTTTTTCGGTGTAAGATTGTACGGGTATGTATTGTCCAGTATCTTTAGCATCCCGGCCTATTTCGGCCCTTACTTTATCTATGCCATCTCCGGAATGGCCATTGCCATCGCGCTTTCCTTTACAATTTGCTACCTGCTGCTGAGCAAAACAGAGGTTGAGAAAGCAAATGCAGCTCTGTAAAGCTGTCATAGTTAATGAAAAATCCACCGCTGCAGCAAGCGGTGGATCTGTTTTTTACCTGTTAGCTTAAAACCACAGCTCTGCTTTTTTACGATTCAGCCTACGGAGCTGAGGGTGATGCGGTTAGTTAGCAGGCATTTCATTGAAGAAAGTGATGTCGTCAATAGGCAGCCGGGGCGTCGGATGGCCCGGTTGGGCTGCTTTGCCAAGTGCGATCAGCATGATCGTAACGTACCGGTCACTGATGCCGAAAGCTTGCTTGAACTGATCTTCGTCATAACCGCCCATCGGTACGGTATCGTAGCCATGAGCACGCGCAACCAGCATGAACTGCTGGGAAACGATACCACCGTCAATATGGAGAACTTTGTGCAATCTTTCCTCCGGCATCGAACCGTACACGTTAATCGATCTTTCCACGTATGATTTAGCGATATCTTCCGTCATATAGCCGCGTTTGACGGATTCGCCTATAATATCACCGATCTGCTTGTATCCTTCCGTATCCCCCAGCACAGCGATCACCGCAGCAGCTTCAGTCACCTGAGATTGATTGTAGGCAATCGGCTGCAACTTCGCTTTCAGCTCCTCCGTCTCGATAACGAGGAAACGCCATGGCTGAACGTTGCTGGAGGAAGGAGCAAGCGTTGCTTCCTGCAGCAGCTCCTTAATTTCCTCGTGAGTCAGACGAACCGACTTGTCATAAACACGCACAGAACGGCGCTCGCGGATAACATCGGCGAATAAAGCAGAACTTTGACTGGTTTGAGTTGAAGTTGACATGATAAATCCTCCCTTGGATTAATACTGGTATAACTGTGTTCTTTCAAACACAGTACATTTCAAAAAAAAGAACACTCTTTACGGCTTGCTCTGAACTGTTTCTTATATTGCACAGTATAAAATCTAAGCAAACCGCTGTCAACTGTCTTTTTTTCCTGGCTCACCTAAATCTTTGCTTCCAGTTGTTTCGCGATATCTGCAATCGTATATTTGCTTAATACTCCGCGCATGCTGTCTTCCATTTCTTGCGTAATATCCTTAAACGCAGATTTCATGCTTTTACCAAGCGGGTGTGTGCCTGCTGTCTCGATAATACCGCAGGAAATGCTACTGCTTGCACGAAATACATCATATACATCAATCAGACGAATGGACTCTGCCGGTTTCCTGAGACAGTACCCGCCGTCACGGCCTTCCCGGGTCCCGATCAACCCTTCCTTGGCGAGAACGGAGAGTATACGGCGCAGCAGAGAAGGCTCTGACTGCAGATATTTAGCAAGTTCAATGCTCGGACAAGTTCCTACGTCCTCTTGCGACAATATAACAAGCGCTTGAACAGCCAGTCCGAACCATTTTGGGTGCTGAGTCGGCGTACAATATTCATGCTTCATCCTTGGCCCCCTCCTTCAGATTACTCTTGGATAGTATAAGTAAATTGTACCGAATTCCCTTGTATGCCGCAATAGATGAGCTTTCAACCTACTTTAGACAGGTCGCTCAATCGTGAAAATTTCTCCAATTTTTGCATAATCATGTCCGGCTAATCTGCTGACGGCCGCCAATCGTCTTGGATCAATTCTTCCCTGATCATACATGTCGTTCTGAATATGAAAGTGAACTACTCTGCCTATAATAAGGTCGCATCCGTTTGAATCTGTTCCGCCCAGCTCAAGCGAATGCTCCAATACGCACTCCATACGGATCTTGGCCTCGGCTACACCCGGGACTTTGATTTTGACGCTGTCTGTTGGCGTCAGATGAGCCAATTCAACTTCACTTTGATCAGGTGGGAGCTTTGCCGCTGTTTCATTGATTTGGCGAACATTGTCTTCATCAACGATATGAACCACAAACTCTTTGAAGTCGCTGATGTTTCTGGCTGTGTCTTTTGGCATACCCTCCGAGCGTTGAATAGACAACGAGATCATCGGAGGGTTGGCGGATACAATATTAAAAAAACTGAAAGGTGCGCCATTCAATACGCCATCCTTGGAGAGCGTCGTGACGAAAGCAATAGGTCTGGGAACAACGCTGCCGATAAGCAGCTTATAATTTTCCCGTTCCGTATTGGCTGCAGGATCTATGGAAAGCATACAGATCAACCTCTTTCGCAGTTTAGTCAAGCTCTCTTACTTCAAATGGAAGCAGAACTTCTTCAATGTCAGCTCTATGAGACTCATACTGTGCAGGCAGCTTTAAAGCTTGCCCCATCGTTTCCAACGATTCATCATGAGCAAATCCCGGAGGATCCGTAGCGATTTCAAACAAAATTTCGCCATGCTCTCTAAAGTATATCGCATTAAAATAATTCCGGTCCCGCACCGCTGTCACTCCATAGCCATGTTCCGCAATATATTTTTGCCATTCCAATTGGTCCTCATTATCTTTGGCCCGCCATGCAATATGATGAACCGTTCCGACCCCCATCTGACCATGACCTACTGAAGAAAGTTTAAGATCTACAATGTTGCCGATATCAGCGGAAGAGCGGTAACGGGCAATATCTCCTTCTTTTGCTATCAATTCAAGTCCCATTACTTTCTCCAATAATTCGGCTGTTTGTTCGGGATGTGCGGATAACAGTGTTGCTCCCCCAAAACCTTTGATGGCCACATCGGAGGTAATACCGCCGAAGCTCCATGAGTTTGGCTCCCCTTCTTCCCGTTCCACAATTTCCAGATGAAGTCCATGCGGATCATCAAATTCCAGATATTGCTCGCCAAAACGCTCCATCTTGGAAAACTGAACTTTAAAATGCTCAAGCCGCTCCTCCCAGAACTTCATTGCCCCTTTAGGCACAACATAAGAGGTAACCCCTACCTGGCCATCGCCGATGGTTCCTTTATACGCATTAGCCCAAGGGAAGAACGTAATGATCGTCCCAGGCTTGCCGCCTTCATTGCCAAAATAAAGGTGATACGTGCCTGGATCGTCAAAATTGACCGTTTGTTTTACCAGACGCAGCCCTAATACTCCGGCATAAAAATCAACATTTTCCTGTGGATGTCCGACGATCGCTGTGATGTGGTGAATTCCCATTGTTTTTTTACTCATTTCAATTCACTCCTGTTTTATTAGTGTTAGTGCGGTATTGGATTTGCTCTGCAAAACAACATTCAAATTATTTATCTTTATTTAAAGTATTTTTAACATGAGATAATAATATTTCTTTATTTTCATTTTGTCAACACTATTCTTTAGATTTATTTATCCACTTATACAGGGGGGGGGCGGGGGTCAATCCTCGAATACGGTAAACATGCCTGTCATGTGAGGCGATATGATACAATCCAAAAGAAGAGGCATAACATAAGAATGACGGAGGTCGAAAATACATGAAGACAATTCAAGCGCTATTCGCGCATATGGATTGGGCAAACCGCAAGCTGTTTGAAGCATTGCAAGCAGCGCCGGTGGATGAAGCCAGCAAGGAAGCCACACTGTTCCTGCATGTGCTTCAGGCGGAGAACATTTGGCTGACCCGGCTGCGCGGCGAGAGCAGTGAAGGGAACGTACTATGGGCGGATAAGGCGGACCTGGCCGTCTGTGAAGCGCTGATCGATGCGAACGGAAGCGGCTTCCGGACTTGGCTTGACGCTCTGCCGGAAGAATCGCTGGATAAACCCATCGCGTATCGCAGCCAGGCCGGTGAGCCGTTTGAATCATCCGTCCGGGACATTTTGCTGCACGTCGCCCTGCACGGCCAATATCATCGTGGCCAGATCAATACCTTGCTCCGCGCAGACGACTTCGAGCCGGCACCCATGGATTACATCCTGTACGCGCGGCTCAGCGACAACGCCTGACCCACTCGGCTGACTTCCATAGATTACAAAAAAACGACGCTGCCTCGATGTTTTCAATCAAGGTAGCGTCGATCCGGAAAACAGATTACGGCTTTGCGATTAATTCCTCAATTAGTCTGTTAATGTCTCCTTGCATCAGTCCACCGTGGTAGCAGACGACCCTTTCGATGTCGAACGGTTTGAATTTCTCCAGTGAGCGGACCGCTTGCTCCATGTCATTGGTTGAGTAGGGAGAAGAGCATTGCAGCTCACCGTTGTTGATCACCAGGGCGTCCCCGGCGATCAGCGTTTTGCTCGTTTGATGATAAAGACTGACATGACCCGGTGTATGACCAGGCGTATGGATGACTGTCAGACCACCGCCGATGGGCAGCGTCTCCCCATCCACCAACAGCCGCGTCACGTTCGGCTTTGACGGACGGAGGAAAATATTCTCGAACGCAATACGTACCTCGTCCTGCCGGGTTGCCAGCTCGGCCTGCAAGCTGTCCGCAGGAAATTTCAGCAACGGTGCTTTCCCGTCGATCGTGTCCCTATCAGCTTCATGAGCGTATACTTCCAACGGTGCTGTGTCCACCATCTCCAGAAACTCCGGCAAGCTGCCGATATGGTCGATGTCCTGATGCGTCAAAACGATAGCGCTCAGCGGCCTGCCGATGATTCCGGCTTGCCCGGCATAAGTGAGAATCTGGCCTGATAAGCCCGGAGTACCCGTATCGATCAACGTCCAATCCTCCTTATCGACAATCATGACCGGGTGAATCATCATTGAACGCCCGGCAAGCTTCATCTCCAGGTCCAACATTTCTAATCCTTCCGCAATACGCATCATCACCGCCGTCCCCGGCACAAGGGCCGATCGCCGGCATACCTCCTTACCTCAACTAAAAAACCTATAAGTTCAATATAAAACTATTTAGTTCCATCGTCAAATGGAGGTATGTTGACCTCATTTGCATCTCATGTCAATATAGGGTTGGGTGATCTGCTGAATGGAATACACAAAAAAAGATAAAATCCTCGACACAGCCATGGATTTATTCCGAAAAAAAGGCTTCAGCGCCGCTTCCATGCAAGATATTGCCGAAGCGTGCGGGGTGGCAAAAGCGAGTATTTACAAATTTTATCCGTCCAAAGAGGAGCTGTTTACAGCGGCGTTCGCAGCCTGCCATCAGACGCTGCTGGAGCAAGCATCCGAGCTTAATCGTTCCGGTATGTCCCTTGGCTTGTCTCTGAAGAAGAAGCTGAGCCGCAAGATCGAATTCTATCTATACTATATCCTCGAGAATCATGCGCTAATGACCGATTTTCATGAGCCTTCCCTTATGCAGAATATGCCGTTCCTGGAGGCACAGAAAAAAATGACAGGGGCCCTGCTCATCTGGCAAAAGGAAATGCTGATTGAGACATTCGGCGAAGGAATTGAGCCATATGTGTGGGATGCCGTCCTGATCTTTCGGGGCATCCTCCATGAATATATGAACGGTGTTTTGCGAAAGGTGATTTCGCAACCGATCGCGGAAATTGCGGACTTTATCGCAGATCGAATGGAGGCTGTCGCCCTGGATTTGGTCCGGACAGCCCCCAGATCGATTGGCGGTGAAAGGATCGTCCGTTCCCATCCTATGGAACGAAGCGAAAAGGCGGCGCGGAAAGGCACGGTTCGCGACTTCCTGGCGGCGATGGAGGAACGGATTCAAACGCTCCCCTTGCCTGAATCCTCTCGCATGGAATTAAGTGAGGTCGTAGCTCTGCTCCAGCAGGAAGTGCTTGCGGAGAAGCCGAACCTCACCCTGCTGCGTGTGCTGAAGGCCCATCTTGAGGCTGTTCCTGAGTTGCGCTCGTATTTGCGCCAGCTCAAGCTGCTGCTGACCTAGATTGCGGTTAACCTTTTGTACCCGTAGTGGCAGGCTGGCCCTCCACATAGTCGGCGTATTCCACAGCATATTTTTCAAGCTGCTCATCGGTCACTTCGCGAATTTCGCTTACTATAAAAGGGCTGCGGTAGATCATTCCCGTATAATTGGCGGTTTGCTGGAACGGCCGCAGCAGCTCGCTATAGGAATAATTGTGCAGTCCTCCGGCCTGAAACATGTTTGCAGCTCCTCCCGAAGAAATAGCAACAAGGAGCTCCTTGCCTTTCAGCTTATCGCCGCCTCTGCCATGAGCAAAGCCAAGCTCAAATATCGCATCCAGCCATTTCTTCAGCAGTGAAGGCGAGCTGTACCAGTACAAAGGAAATTGAAACACGATCCGGTCATGAGCCAACAACAGCGCCTGCTCACGGGCAACGTCGATCTTTTCGTCCGGATACGTCTCGTACAGCCGATGAACGGTAACATGGCCTCTACGCTCAAGCTCGGCCACCAATCGTTTGTTGATCCGGGATGCTCCCAGATCAGCATGAGCAACGATGACGAGCGTTTTTACACTGTCAGACAGGTGAGAATGGTTAGACATTTAGAACAGCTCCTTTTTGTAGATGAATTTTTGATAATTCGGGATATGTCGATTTGTTTGGCAAAAAAGATTAACATATCCCGAATTGTCGATATATAAGCGATAGAAACTGAATTCCTGGATAGAATTCAGCTCTTATCGATTATAGGTCATGGTGAATATAGGCAGCAATTTGTTGTATTGCTTCTTCATCTCTCCTGTAATATGTCCATTTTCCCACCCGGGTCGCATGTACAAGCCCTGCCCGATGCAGTATGGACAAATATTGAGATGTGGTGGATTGGGTCATCTTCAATTTGGATGTGATCTGGCTGACACATACCCCGACATCGAGAAGATCAACCCCCTCCTGAAGTCCAGCAAAATGAACTTTAGGATCTTTCAGCCACTCCAGGATTTGCAGACGAGCTTCATTAGACAGTGCCTTAAAGACTTCAATTGGATCTATTGGTTTCATGTCACCATTATATCGATATTTCTCGATATGTCAACACAATTCCATGTCAGTTGCTGAAAGCATCCAATCAGACATCAAGTTTTAAACTATCCAGCTTAATACTGCTTAGCATTTTCACTGTTTCCGGATCATGATAGGAGAGGAAGCTGCTTTGCTTCGTATCCAGCTTGGCGATCGTCTCCATATCCTCCTGGCTTAATTCAAAGTCGAAAATATTGAAATTTTCGATAATTCTTTCTTTACGGACCGACTTTGGAATGACGACAACTTCTCTTTGTATCATCCAGCGCAAAATCACCTGAGCTACAGATTTCTGATGCTTTTCAGCCAACGACAGCAGAACTTCGTTCTGGAACATATTATTTCTGCCTTCGGCAAAAGGCCCCCAGGACTCGATCTGCACATTGTACTCCTTCATAAGAGCAGCACTTTCAATTTGTTGGAAGAATGGATGTGTTTCCACCTGATTGACGGCAGGAGTGATTTCGTTATGAAGAATCAGATCCACAAGACGGTCCGGGTGGAAGTTGCTCACACCGATGGCTCTGATTTTCCCCTCATGATACAGCTCCTCCATGGCACGCCAGGAACCATACACATCACCAAATGGCTGGTGAATCAGATACAGATCCAGATAATCCAGTTGCAATCTTTCCAGTGACTTTGCAAAAGCCTTCTTGGTGCTATCATAGCCCGTATTCTGTATCCAGAGCTTGGTCGTAATGAACAATTCTTCTCTTGGCACGCCGCTGCGCTTGATGGCTCTGCCGACAGCTTCTTCATTTTGATAACCGGAAGCGGTATCGATTAAACGATAGCCTGCCATAATAGCATCATAAACGCTTTGTTCACATTCCTTCGCATCATTGATCTGATAAACACCAAAACCGATGATCGGCATTTCAACACCATTGTTCAGCATTACTTTCTGCATTTGAAACCCTCCAATTTTATTTATTATGATGATCCAAAATTTTGTGGTCACTTTTCTTGATTATTAGCCTGCTCCCCCGGGAGTAACCTTATTATGCAGCAAATCAAAACTAAACCGGTACCATGATTGTCTTGAATGATTGCCTGATTCTCTTATTGCCACTAACTTTGCAGACCAGTAATGCCTTATAATTAAAAAGGATAAAGCTATAAGTGCGTGTTCAAAAAGTCAGGTTTTCAGCACCGAGAAGGTTGGATGAAGCCAGGGACTGAGGAGCAGAGCGTACTGGGGTACGTGAGCACCTGAAATGTTTCCGCAGGAAACATGCTTCGGAAGCATCCGCTTAGGCCCGGTTGAATTCAAGATTCGATGTCGAGTCCGCTTCCTGACTTACTTCGTGATCAAAAGATGACTTTTTGAACTACCTCTATAAGGAGGATTCTATGCTTGAGGAAATGCTGAACCAGCAGGATGAGCTCGCCAAATTGATTGAGCGTCATTCAGACCGGGACGGGGTTCATGAAACAGCTATCCCGTCTCTGTTTTTTATGCGTTTCACGGATGTAACCGAGCCGGTCTACAGGATTTACAATCCTGCATTCTGTGCCACTGCTCAAGGTCTGAAAGAAATGCTGCTCGCACAAGAGCGCTTTGAATATGGTGCTGCAAACTACCTCATTACATCCATGAAGCTGCCGCTGGTTAGCCAGGTGATCAAAGCTTCTCCCGACGTTCCCTATTTGGGCTTCAAGATTGAATTTACGCGGTCGCAAATTTTAGAAGTTTTAAATGACACAGCTATTCAAGTCAACCAGAAGGAAAATGCCAAGCTGGCTGTGTTTATTGGCCGGATGGAGTCATCTCTCATGGATGCGGTGCTCAGATTAGCCCGATTACTGGATAAGCCGCAAGATATCCCGTACCTTGCTCCCCTCTATACCAAGGAAATTCTGTACAAGCTTCTGCAGGGAGAGTTTGGAGTGACGCTGGGGCAAATCGCTATGGAGCGAAGCAGCACCTATCGCATCAGGGAAGCTATTGAAGAAATTATCCATAATTACGATAAACCTTTGCGGATCGAGGAGCTTGCAGACATGGCCAAAATGAGTGTCTCGTCATTTCATAGAAACTTTAAAGAAGCAACCGCTATGAGTCCTCTTCAGCTGCAAAAGCAGTTGAGATTGCAGGAAGCACGCCGAATTCTGTTATCCGAGTCGGCAGAAGCCGCTGATGTCGCATTCCGGATGGGCTATGAAAGTGCATCCCAATTCAGCCGCGAATATTCACGTATGTTTGGTTCTCCACCCAGAGCAGACATTAAAGCATTAAAGGAAAAATATGACGAGACACTAAACCCGTCGTTCTAGGATCTTTTGGAAGCAGCGAGTAAAATCCAATGAACAAGAAAAAGCCTCCTCGTGGTCATGAGAACAAACGGTTTGGTCCACAGGCGTTCTACTGTGCACCCCCCTATGAAAAAACGGGCCGGGGAGCTTCTCCCCAACCCGTATGTATCAGTTTTAACTCTGGACTTCTCTAATTCGTATGGAGCTCCAAGACTACTTTCCGAATCTGGTTAGGGTTGGTTTCGATGAGCTTGATCGCTTCATGGAAATCCTCCAACGCAAAACGATGGCTGACAAAAGCATTCACATTGATTTTCCCGTTATTAAACCATTCTATCACTTCAGGAAATTTGCCTGATTGTAATCGGGAACCCACTATGGTTAATTCCTTCTTGGTAATGAGGAACTGCGGTATTTGCGAAGGAGCTGTGCCAAAGCCGAGAACGACGACCCGTCCGGCCACAGAGGTCAATTCCACCGCCTGTTCAAAGGTTTTTTCCGTACAAACCGCATCAATCGTTACATTCGGACCTAATCCGCCCGTAATGCGATTGATCTCGTCGGCCACATGATCCCTAAGCGGATTCAATGTATAGTCGGCGCCAGCTTCCTTGGCATAAGCAAGCTTCTCATCGCTCAAGTCGGAAATCATGCAGATCGCGCCTTTGATTTTGGCGACCTGCAGCGCACACAAGCCAATCGGGCCCGCTCCCATAATAAAAACATAATCTCCGGCTCGGACATCGCCACGCCAGTTCGCTTGAGCGCCGATCGTGAACGGCTCGACCAAAACTGCCTCCTCCCAAGCCAAGCGATTGTCCACTTTATGCACTAAATGCTCGGGAAGGACCATATATTCCTGGAAGGAGCCGTCCTTGTGAACTCCGTACACCTGCAGCTTGACACACACATTGGGGCGACCGGCTTTGCAGGCATAACATTGCCCGCAGGTTTCGATTGGCTCCATGACAACCTTATCTCCGGGCGTCAGCCGGCTGACATCCGCGCCAATTTCTGCGACTTCCCCAACCATCTCGTGTCCGATGACGCGGGGGTAGGTCGCTACTGGAGAGGTCCCGTGATAAATGTGCATATCGGAGCCACATATGCCTACCATGCGAACCTTAATCAGCACCTCATTACCGTGAACAATATGCGGCATTTCTTTCTCAATCAGTCTCATTTTCCCTGGTTCCACAACTTGTATCGCTTTCAATCCACTCACTCCATCCCTTATGATTTGGGTTTATTTCACTTTTTCAACCTTAATGGGCTTAACGAAGAAAGCAACGCACAATGCCCCGATCACCGCCAAGCCTCCTGCCAAAATGAAAGCGCTTGTAAAATGGCCTGTCGTTTGCACAAGCAATCCCGTAGCCGTCGGCCCTATGATGCCGGATGTATTCGCAAGAAAATGCATGAAACCACCAACACCGCCAACTCGTTCTTTTTCAACCGTATCTTGAATAATCGCCCAGTATGTAATCGCTGTAAGATACAGGAAGAACACCGCCGATGCCATCAATGAAACTGCGGCGGCCGTCGTGCTCACGAGACCGGCAAAGCCGATACTGACCGCAGCGCCAAGCAAGCATGTGACCAATACGACCTTGCGAGAGAACATAGCATTTCCCGTCTTTTTATAAAGAAAATCGATAATAAAACCGCCCAGGGCAAAACCGAGAAATCCAACCGTCCACGGAATCATCGTGGCAAAGCTCATTTCCTTGATATCAAGCCCTCTGGCCTGAATTAAGTAACTTGGAAACCAGGTCAGGAAGAAAAACAGGATATAGTTGTAGGCAAAAAACGCTACTGACGTGAACAAAACCGTCGGATGCTTCAAATAGTAGGAGAGCGGTGTTTTAGTTTTGCCGGTCGGAGCATGCTGCACCTCTTCTTCCTCGGCTTCATCGTCTGCATCGTTCTTTGGAGCATCCTTAACGCATTTGACCCAGAACACGGTCCAAATCAGGCCAATAATCGTAATCAGGACAAAAGATACTTTCCAGCCCCACGTCAAGGCTATGATTCCGACGATTGGACCCGAAATGGCTCCGCCCAGCGCGGTTCCGGCCATGGAGATCGATAAAGCTCTGGCCCGGTATTTCTTCGGAAACCAATTACTGACCATTTTGTTTTGCGATGAGGAGAGCGGGCCTTCCCCCATTCCAAACAATACACGCGCAACAAACAAAGAGGTGAAGTTGAAGGTAGCGGCGGTTAAACCGGCAAAAAGCGACCATAATGTCATGGAATAACCGAGTACCTTTTTCGGCCCAAATTTGTCGGACAAGAAACCGCCTATAAAGTTAAAGAGAGCGTAACCAATAAAGAAGCTGCTGAATAATAAGCCCATCTGAGCCGCATCCAGCTGAAAATTTTCCTGAATTAATGGAGCTGCAACGGAGAAGGCCGAGCGATCCAGATAATTAATAACCCCCGCCAGAAACAGCAAAACCAGAACGATGCCACGCCCTTTAGATAACATGAACTGTTAACTCCCTTCGTAATGAATTTTGCGATAAGGTTCATCGACGTACAATGCAAACCGCAATTCGTTCAGCGAAAATCCTATTCTCATCGATGATCTTCCTTGCAGTTTGATATTGTTCTTTTCAATCAAAAATAAAGCGCTTTCTTTTTCTGAACTTTTTTCATCTTTGAAACCTTTGGGTCGACCACAAATGAAATACTAGCATACATTATGCTAGTATACAAGTTATAATTTACCGGTATTTTGTTGCCGACGTATCGCTTTGTAAAACAAAAAAAATCGTAAAATGATTGGAGAATCATTTTACGATTGGAAATAATGCGAGTATTTGTTAATTAAATCAGGCGTAAAATTCTCAAGCGATGTAATGTGCTCTCTGAGTAACCGTTCCGTTTCCTCTTCGTTATTAGCTGTTATGGCTTCGAATATGGACTCGTGTTCGTTGACAAGCTGATTCATATGCTTCGTTTCCAGCAGCTCCAAATACCGCATACGGTTTAAATGACCACGCATTTGATTGATGATCGACACCAGGGTGGAATTTCCCGTAAGCTCCAAAATCGTACTGTGGAAGCTCTCATCAAGCTGTAGGAACATGTCGAAGTTGTGTTGATCAATTATTTTTCGATGCTCTTCCAGGATGCCCTTGATCTGCTGATACGCCTTCTCGAAACTATCATCGTTTGCTCTCCACTTCCGGGCCACTTCTTTAAAAGCGCTCACCTCAAGACTCACACGTACAAAGCGAGCCTGCTCAATCTTCTTCTTGGACATATATGCGATGCGTGCCCCGCGCTGCGGCAGGATCTCGATTAACTCTTCTGCCAATAAACGGCGGAAAGCCTCTCTTATCGGAGTGCGGCTCACCCCTAATGTATTGCCCAATTCCGATTCAAATACAAGCTGCCCGGGTTCCAGCTGCAATGTAACAATAGCTCCCCGAATAACGTGATAGGCATGATCGGATAGGGTGTTCCTTTTTTTGGAGATGTTGGGTAAATTCATTTTCTCACCTTACCTAATGTGCTGCGAATACAACTATTATACTTGTATGCAAGTATTGGAATCAAACGTTTTATCCCTGCCGGTGCTTTGCACCCCCGCCTGCCTCTTCTGCCAAAAAATCAATTTGTATAAAATATACAGGTCTGACCACCCTCTGTCTTCATGGTATTTTACATAATACTCGTCAATTTATCTTGACCGGTAGGATTATTTCTTCATTTGAATTGAACACTACCTTATACCCCTCTACTATCGGTATCATATTTTGAATCTCTTCTTCGGTTAAATCCATGGTGTTTAAGTGAAATTCTCCACTATATTCAACCACATCATCAGTCTTTAATCTTTTCACTTGTTTAATTGGTTTAATTTTACCGATTAGTAAATCACGACTCTGGTCAGTGAGGATTGGTTGTACGCTGGTGATTATAAAAGTTCGTTTCGTTGGGTTGTCGAAAGTTACCTGGTAGTTAACCACTTCGTCCCTTACAGGGAACTTCCCAACGACCTCACCATAACCCCCAATATAAAAAAGAGCAGGGGTCACTTCTAACCAGCCTGAGATAGTTTTTATAAGTATGAGAGTCCCTATAGAAATAAGAAGAAGGCCTAAGAGTTTTTGCTTTTTGAACTTCATACTCTGAATTTGTCGCATCCAATCCCCCCTTTAAAAATCCCTAACTACATTTGAATTATCCCGCTCGCCAGTTGAAAATACATATAACTATTTAAAATCCACTATTATACAATTTAGAGAATTGACTCTATACTGGAGATCTAAAACAGCGAACTCTGTGATACATTAACGTATTCAAGCTTCTTCATCCGGTTGAGGAAAGCGGGCTTCCGCTTGATCATACAATTCCCCAAATCCAAAAACCGCAGGTGCTTCAGCCTCTCCAGCTCAAGCGGCAACTCATGGATCGAGGTGTAATGAATCGAAAGATGTTCCAGCTGCTCCAGCTCTCCGATCTCTGGTGGAATGCGATTCAGGCTGATTTGTTCCTTCGGTTTGAGTCGAAAAGTGGGGGTCGGTCGATCTGAACTCCCACAATAGATACGAAGCTCTTTCAGGTTCTTCAGCTTGGCGACAGACGCTGGAATGCTTTCCAAATCGGCGGTCATGATTTTTAATCTCTCCAGCTTGCTTAACTCGAACAGCCCGGCGGGCAGACGGTACAGATCCTGTTCAAAAATTTCGAGATCACGTAATTCCGTAAGTTCCCGAATTTGCTCAGGCAGCTCTGTCAGCCCATGTCCGCTTATGTATAGCCAATCTGTTTTATGCTTAATCGCATCATCCAACAGACGATCCAGGTCCTGGTGAGCCTGCAATTTCAAAAAAAGTCCTGTGATCCGATTCATCAGCTCAACCGCTTCTTCCTCAGTTACATCTATCCCGTACATATGTTCATGCACAACTGAGTAAAGGTAGTCTCCGCCTCCCTTTTTCAAGAAGCATAAATCTTCCGGCAGATTAGGATAAACCCAATCCGACAGGCGGTTGGCCATTTGCTTCAGCACGCGCCCGCTTTCTTCGCAGCATTTGTAAAAATAATAGGTTCCCGTGGTGTAAAATGCATGGCTGTTGAAGTTTTTTCTTATTCGTTCGACCTCAGCCCTATCATCATCTTGGATCACGATTGTCTTCATCAGGTAAGGTTCCAGCGCTTCCAGTACGTTTGCGATATGGCTCCGATCCACATCAGGCGAATTCCCTATTTTCTCCCCAAGCACAAAGCTTTCCGACTTCTGTATCGCCAAATCTATAATCTGTTCGTAAGCTTCGCCTCTTGGGTCTGTATACATGCTTATCATATAGATCTCCCATTCTATTAATTTAGATTAAAGCTGGACAATACCAGACCAAGAACCGTGAAAAACAACCATGAGTCATAAACAATAACTAATTAACTATTTTTCCCATTGTAGCACGGACAGACCCGTAACATATAGGAAAATCTGATGGACACCCTCCTATACTCGGTGCGATCCTGAACATTTATATTCTATAGCCCCATCGTCCCCATGTTTGTAAGACTTGATCGAAAAACAGCAACTTTGAACGATATTTCGTACAATAGCCTAAGGATGAATGCTATCGCGCTCTACTTTGTACGACTTTTCGTACAAAAACATGAGAATGGACGCTCGCTTGCTCTATTTTGTACGTTTTTTCATACAACAACCTGGAAATGGACACTCTTGTGCTCCCTTTTGTACGGCTTTTCGTACAAAAGTCTGAGAATGGACGCTCATGTACACGCTGGAATAGAAGTTTAGGTGGATATACCCGCGCTAGCTCGCTTATCTGTGATGGAATGTCCAAATCTTGAATTGAACATGGAAGCAGAAGGAAATTTCGATGAAACCCTTAACGGTAGATTCAGACGTCATACACGTCTGTTTGATGCATTCCATTGAAGCTCCCCTTTCACTTCCTGCGGGCGAACCTTTGGGGCTTCCCTCCCAGTTCAAAACAAGTTCCCCCTAAACACAAAAATGCCCCGCCTGAAAAGGCGAGGGCGATACCGATGCTTTTAGACTATCAGCAAGGAAGCCGACTTAGAGATTCTTCAATTCGTTGAGATCGGTACCCACACGCACACCCAATTTGCCAGACATCCCTTGTGCAGAAGAAACGTTCACATAAAACCAGCCAGTTGACCAGGCCTTGTCACTATAATATGTATGTTCTTTTCCATCAGCAGGGACAGTGCCAGACATTTTTTGAGCTCCTGGTGGAGATCCTTGGTTGATAGTGAATGTGAATTGTTTCGTGCCAGTGTTTACAAAACTTACTTTCACATAACCGAATCCCGGAGGAATATTAAACTGTCTCGTAGTCGTGGTACCTGCGAGAGCCTCATTTTTAATTACCGGGTCAGTGGCGGAAAGCGAGATAACAGATTCATCATGAACGTAAGCGTCAAATCTAACCCACCTTCAATACAAACGGAAACCATGCGAAAATGAAGGCAATCCAACGAAAGCGGGGTTGCTTCATGACAAAACA